>JAYVRW010000064.1:0-29540 GCA_043775925.1 Blastocatellia bacterium | reverse complement strand
AACATCACAAATTCGTTTTTACCACGAAGCCGTTCTTTCAGTTATGACCCGTTCGTCTAGCCCGGTCCAGGACATCGCCCTTTCACGGCGGTAACACGGGTTCAAATCCCGTACGGGTCGCCACTTTAAAAAAGCGCCGAAATCAGAGATGATTTCGGCGCTTTTTGCATGGCGTAAAATTTTGATCTAAATTCAAGCGGGAACGTTATAAGATAAGCAGGTCAGGTGGTAATAATTACGCTTCGAGCAGGAGTCACGAATGATGCGATTGGTTAGAAGGACAATATTTTTTTCACTCATAATTTTCAGCGGATTTGTTTCACGCGCTTTGGCGGCCAATGATGTCTTGCTTCCCTTGCCCTTTGAAAACGGGACATCAAAGACCGAATACCAATGGATTAGCGACAGCTTCACCGTGATGATGGCGGATTTACTGGATACGCCGGGGTTGGTTGTGCTTTCGCCTGAAGAAGTTGCCGCCGCCTACGAAAAAGCTGGCTTGCGCAGCGGTGCGCCGATGACCAGGGCCGGAGAAATTAAACTGGCAGAAACTTTACAAGCCAATCTCGCTTTAGTTGGCGCTTATGAAGTTCTCGAAGATAAGAATACGAAGACAATTTCAATCACGGCCAAATTAATTGATACCCGCGAAGGGCGGGTGAAGCCGTATACATTTAGCGGTTTGCTCAGTGATTTACAGGCGATGCAGGGAATTCTGGCGTGGAATATTTTGTATGAACGCGATCCGGCTTTGCCATATTCGCAGGATCAATTGCGCCGTCGCGCTAAAATGGTTCCGCCGAAAGCTTATGAATTTTACGTCAAGGGAATGCAGGCTCCTGACCTGAAATCACGCGAGATTTTTGTGAAGCGGGCGATCAAGGAATACAACGAAGCCGAACCAGTCGGGCATTATGCGCAGGCTTTATTTCAGCTTGGCCTGGTCAAATTCAAAAATAAGGAATACGCCGAAGCGGAGCGAAATTTCCGGGAGCTGATTAAGGATGATCCGTATTATTTAGAAGGTTTATTTTATCAGGGCTTGGCGGCTAATTATCAGAATCGTTTTGACGAGTCGCTGGAATCTTTTGAGAAACTGGTAGCGATATTGCCATTGGTTGAAGTGTTGAATAATGCGGGCGTAGTGGCTCTGGCCAAAGCTGATTTGCCGCGCGCCATTATGTCTTTGCAACGTGCTGCGCTTTCTGCGCAAAAGGACGACACGATTAGATTTAATCACGGCTACGCGCTCTGGAAAAATAAAAATTACGATGCTGCCGTCGCAGAGTTCAAGTCGGTGGTCACGGCTAACCCCAGGGATGGTGAAGCGCAATATTTATTAGCCAAGTGCCTGAAGGCCTCGGGGCGAGAGCAGGAATCAGTCGTGGCGGATCAGGAAGCCCGAAAATATCTGGCGAACTACGCCAAATGGGAAGTGCTGACAGATGTCGAGAAGATGACAAAAATTCCCAATTTATCAAGATTGAAAACTGATTTTAATCGAGCTACTTTTTATAAATTGATTCGCAAGCAGTCTTATAGTTTGGGAACGCCTTCCGTGCAGTCGCGCCGAGCCGTTCAGAGTCTTGAACAGGCGCGACACTATCTCAATGAAAAAAGAGACGCAGAAGCGCTGACGGAATTACAAAACGCCATTAATGGCGACCCGACGCTGGCTGAAGCTCATTACTTGCGCGGTCAGATTTTTCAACGTCGAAATGAACTCGACACAGCCTTAAGCTCTTATTCTGCGGCGATTTATTGGAATCCCAGATTAGTGGGAGCACACGTTGCCTTAGGACAACTTTATCTGGCGCGGAATGATCGGGCGCGGGCGATGTCGCATAGCAAGCTGGCGACAGAGATTGATCCAACAGATCGTGAGGCGTTAAATTTAAAGCGACAGGTTGAGACGAGTAAATAAAACTATCCAGCGTTTTAGTCGAACTCTGCATCTAACGCCGGGAGTAATGCACTGCAAAACTCGAAGCGGCAAGGAGAGTAAGATGAAAAATAACGAATCCGAAGATCTGAAATTGTTACTCGAAAATTCGTGGCTGACTCCGAATATTCGTCGTGTCGGCGCTGGTTTGCTGGTCTCGGCTGCGATTCATCTCGTTGGTTATGCTGTCCTGACGATAGTTCCAGTGGCGCGAATGGCGTGGGGCTTTCAGGATATAAAATTTACGGACTCTGCCTATAATCGTGCGATCCTGCTTGATCTTTCTGCCCCACTAAAATATCCGGGAAATTATTCAGGGTTTGCTGCTCCGGCTAACACTTTGGACTTAGCCAAACTCAAAAAAATCGAATTGCAACGGCAAAAATCTCTGGAAGAAGCCAGAAAAAACGAAGCCGTTCGTGCGAAAAAAGAAGCAGAGCGAGAAGTCGCTCGTAAAGCTATGGCTGAAGAACTCACCAAAAATTCTGCGCCCAAAAATGAGGAGCCGAAGCCTCAACCAACTATCGCTCCGACAACATTTAAGCCAATCAATACTCGTCCGATTCGTGATCAGATTCAAAGGCTTTACGAATTACAACAGGAAGGCAAATTAGTTTTTGATACGAATCGGCTGCGGGTCGGCGTCTCCGGCGATGTTCAGGCGGATGGTTCAATTAAGAACGAAAGGGTTGTCATCAAATCAGGAAATCCACAAATTGATCGGGCGGCAATTGCGATTATTGAGGCTGTTTCTGAAAGCAATGCGCTTGGCCCGTTGGCTCGATTGACTTCGCTGACGATGATTTTAGATGTGAATGAACAACGTGCGCAATTGACGGCGACAGGTTTTGCCAAGTCTCCAGAAGAGGTTTCCCAGCTTCAATTTTTGGCTTGGAGCGGTTTGAAATTAGCTCGAAATAAAAAAGATCGTGACACGGCTTCGACGCTTCTGCTTAATAATATTCAAGTCACACAAGCGGGTAATCGCTTGCAGGCCACTATTATTGTACCTCGTCAGCTCGCCGTTGACACCGTTGCCAAAACTCTGACTAAAAATTAAAAAAGCGAGCTGTAGCACTTGCTACAGCTCGCCATGACAGGGAGGATCAACCTGGTTTCAGGATTTACTGAATCGTAATTCCTGAGCGGAGTTTTGCTTGTTTGCCATCAGGGTTGATAACGATGACATCACGTGTGCCCTGACTTGCCGAGGACAAGACGCTGATTCGCGCCGTGAGACTTGATTCAGAAGAGGCGAACGGCAAGTCCACATTAATGCCAGAGCCAAGATAGATTCGTGCACCACGCACAAACCCTGCGCCACGAACGGTTATCGTGTAGCTCCTGACCCTTTGCATTCTTGGCGTGTCAATTGAAGCAACCAGCAAAGGACGTGGAAGAATTTGCACTGTCACAGGAGCAGTGAGGCTGACGCCACCTCTTCCATCAAAGACTTTCAAAATAACTGTATAAACGCCGACGGGAAGCTTAGTTTCTGCCAACACTCCCTGCGCCAGTAATTGATCGTTCAAATACCATTCAAAGCTCAAGCTGTCTACATCAGGATCAGTTGAAAGTGACCCATCGAGTTGGAGCAGGGCGCCCTCTGCATCAGTGGATTCGATAGTGGCAGGTAAGGATAGCATCTTGGCAATCGGAGCATGGTTTCCACGTCCTCCACCAACTCCGGTTGTCCCACCCGTATCACCGGTTCCCGTTCCGCCGCCGATGCCACCACCGCCACCGACTCCAGTTGGTGGGCCAGCGTAAACCGTGTTTGGAATATCACTGGCTGCAATCACAAACGACAGAGTTGTAAAGGCTTGACGTTTGTTATCACTGACTACGATTTTGAAACTGTTCGCAGGTGCATTCGCCGCCAGCGGGCCAATAAAGAGAACCGCTCGCTTGGCTACCGGGTCTGGTGAGCCGATCACCACGTTGGCGGCTGTCGGGCCACTGAGACGGAAAAACACAGAGTCTCCTTCATCATCCTGAGCTTGTAGGACAATCCGGCGAATTTCACCGGGTTTGACGTATTGATCTTCAAGGTTTGGCATGAAAGGAGCTGTACTGCCAGCCTCGCCACCTGATTGAGGCGAAGTCCCGCCGAAGTTCACCGTTACATCCATTGAGGCCGTAGATTTATTTCCGGCTGCATCTTTAGCGGTGAAAATTACGGTACTGGTTCCCAGCGGGAAGGAGCTTCCCGAAGCTCGGCTTGACGTGACACTGACTGCGCCATCCTTGGCATCGAAGGCGACTGGTAACGGGAAGGTTACGGCTGCGCTCGTGCTGCTGGTAAAAATTTCAATGGCAGACGGGATGCGACTGATGACTGGTGGGGTCGCATCTTTCACGTCTATTCCCAGGATATATGGTTCGCTAACCTCGCCGCTGGTGTCAGTAGCGACTAACTTGATTTCGTGGTAGCCAATATTCATTGGGAAATCCAAGACTTCAGCCGTCGAAATCAGGATGTCTTTATCAAACCATTGGTAAGTCAGTGTATCTTCTGGATCAAGATCAGTGGAGAAGCGCGCATCAAGTCGAACGATGGTTCCTTTGGCATTTCTCGCCTCAATGACAGGTTCAATCGGCACAGCTTCAGCCACAGGGCTGTGGTTGCTGGGATTCCCCGCCGGTGATTTGATGGTGTACGAATCGGTGTACGTTAGAATATGGAAATTGAGCTGACCCGATAATCCGCCAGTCCAGCCTGAAGTTTGATTAATCGTAACCCCACTGGTCGAGAGATTATTCAAAATTGCCAGCATTGGTGTTGTGAGTGGTAATTTTATCCACCCGGCATTTTGCTGAACCGCAGTGACAGGCATGGTCGGCGTGAATCTTAGGTTTCTCAGGTCTCCTAGTCTGAATTCGGCAGGTCCAACTAATCCGCCATAAGGATTTCCGTTATCATCGTATACCGTGACTGATCCAGACCCGCGAGAAATAGGTGGTTCAAGGAGCGTGTTGGTGAGACGTGAATAGTAGAGATAAGAGTTATTAAAGTTTTGGTTAGGCAAGCCGCTGATGGCTAAATTGGCAGGTAGCCGATCATATTCCACATCATCAAAAATTAGATCAGTTTCCTTAATATTTATTAAGCTACGCGGGACAGCACCCTGCGTATTTTTGGCGACTGCCAGCGCACCATAGTAAGTCGAAGCGTTTGCCGTGTCGGTCACAACGCTACTCCCAATCAAATAATTGAAACTGATTGGTTGAGCGCCGGAATTAATTGCGACCGCCATTACCCAGCCTTTTGACTGAAACGCGACATCGCTGGCATTGATGGTAATTGCCTGATTGGGTTCGATGGTGACAATCTTTTCAAAGAATTCGGTGGTTGGCGCAGTTGCTGCAAAGAAAAGGCGGACACGCGCTCTTTGCGCCGGATGTGTATTCGTCAGGTTGATCTGAGTCGAGCCTTGTGAGCCACTCAGGTAGCGCGAATAGTACAGAATACTACCGGCTTTTGATTCGCTCATTCCGCTGCCAACGGCATTGACCTGATCTTCACCAGGGGATTCAGGCGCCGCCGTGATATTTGGAACTACCTGTGAAATCTTGATTTTATGAGTTGAGAGCCAATCAAGCACAGGCATCGGAAGCGCCCCACTTTTAGGTTTTCCGTTGGTATTGCTGAAGGAAATACCAAGTACTGGCACGTCAACCAGATGTCTGGCATCGGTTCGGTCTATGGCACTGAATTTCGCCCATCCGTTGTTACCGGACTTAATGTAGTTGTAAATTGGCTGGTCAATCCAGAGGTCTGAGGCGCTGCTTAATAATCCGCAATTGAAGGTGTCAATTTCACTGACGCTTTCTTTTCCAGTTTTGTCGAAAATACTGGCATAGAGACGTGCACTGACTCCGCTTGAAGTTGAAGTCAGATCGCTGGCAGGTGAGTAAAGTGCAATGTCAGCATTAATAGATTGTAAGTTATCAATCGCGACAACCTGCGGCAGGCGATCATACTGGATGCCATCGAAGTTCAGAAGAAAATTTGGGTTTTCAAAAATCACTGAACCTGCCGTTCGTTTGGCGACTGCGAAGGCGTTGTAGCTACCTTCAAATCCTAGTGCATCCTTCATGGTTGCTTCACCAATCAGCCAATTAAACTGATTGGGTGCTCCGGTTGGAGTCACCGCAACTGCCATAATGTATCCGGTGCTGTCAGGGAATTCTTTGCTGGCGAGTACTGTCCGCGACTGATTTGGAGCCAGATTCACAAAACTATCAGTAATCTGACATTCATGCACTGCCATCAATCGGACCGTAATTCCGTTCGTTGGATTTGTATTGGTCAGTGTTATCAGGGTGTTGACCTTATCCGCCTGCGTCGTGTCGCTGGTGTATTTGTGGAAGAACAGGATCGAACCTGCTTTGCTTCCACTGGCGAGACTCTTGGCCGCAGGTCTCGTTTGAGCCAGAGCGTCAGACACCCCCAGCAGGCTACATGCCGCAACAATGATTAATGAAAGGAGCGATGCCATAATTGACGAGGCTCGTAATCTGTCGTGATGAATTGAGAAAAAATGCCCGATTTGCATAAACAAACTCCCTGATAGCTGAACGTGAGGTACGATGGCAGGCAATGGGGACGGAAGAAAGCCTGATGACATCGCAAGTGTAATAGGCGATATTCACTCGCTTTTCATTGCGGAAAGCAGAAGAGGCCAAATCCCTTCAACGCAAGGAAAGTCACCTAAATTCCCAGTGATTGCACGCTGTTCGTGCGAATAGTTATATGACTAATTGGTTGTAGAATTTACAACCTGATTTTCCGCTGGCGTGAAGCGGAAGTTATCACTACACAGAGACCTGAATGCGCGAAAACCATTGTGAGAGCACATCCAGATTCTTCTTGAGATAGTTTTCGTCTAAATAGTAACACGGTCAGAATTAGATTGGCAAGATTTGTTTTTTTACGTTTTTGAAAAAACTTGTAAGCCTAATCATTCATTTATTTAACTGAAGTGAATTGGTATTTCCAATGGAGCCGTTCAGTTGCAAGCCCTTTGCCACTAATTTTATCAATCTCAATCATTAGTCCATTGATTTGCAAATCGCCCTCGCTGACTTCAAATCTGGTATTCAATCCGGTGACGAAACGATCAATAACTCCGGCAGTTTTCATGCCGATAACGCCATCGTGCGCCCCGGTCATGCCTAAATCTGTCAGATAAGCAGTTCCGCCGGGGAGGATTTGTTCATCCGCTGTTTGCACGTGTGTATGCGTTCCGACCAGCGCAGAAATTCGACCATCCAGAAAACGCGCCAGTCCCATTTTTTCAGCCGTTGCTTCAGCGTGGACATCTACGACAATAATTTTCAGGTCAGAATTGAGAGTAGCCAGCGCCGTTTCTGCCGCTCGAAATGGATCATCACACGGCGGCATGAAAACTCGTCCCTGTAAATTCAGGACGGCGACCGGAACACCTTTGACTTCGCCGACCCACATTCCGCTCCCAGGCGTAGTCGGGACGTAGTTATAAGGTCTGAGCAGGCGCGGTTCATGTTTGATGAGTTCCAGTGCTTCTTTTTTATCGAAGATGTGATTGCCGGAAGTCATGACTTCAATTCCCGCTGCGAACAATTCTTCCATTGAGCTTTTCGTGATGGAAAAACCGCCCGAAGCGTTTTCAATATTGGCGACCACTAAATCAATTTCGTAGCGCTGGCGGATGAGGCTCAGATTTTCTTTCAGGACAGTGCGACCTGGACGACCAACACAATCACCAAGCATCAATATTTTCATGGGAATCCTTTAGCTGAAACAAGTTGAAAAGATTAGATATTTTACAGGTGTGACGCTAAGTGAGCAACTGCGTTAAGACCATAGACCACAGATCGTGCAGAGGCTGCGGATTTTCACTGATCTGACCCGCGAAAATCTGCCAAATCCGCTTTATCTGTGGCCTATTTCTTCTATCGAGATCGAAGCACTTCAGCCCGATTCGCACTTATCAATTCAAGTGCAGCAGCTTGCACTTCATCGGAAGTGATGGCGTGGATGCTCGGTTTTTTGAGCAGAATATGGTTGGCGCTGAGCAGGTCATTTGTCGTTGAGATTTCGGACGAAGAAATCGCTACCACTGGAGTTCCCAGCGCGGCTGCCAGATGCGCCAGTCCGGTATGATTGGTAATCAGGACGCTCAATCGGGCGAGCGCCGAAGCCACTTCAATGAGCGGCGCAGATTCAAACGCCAGTGCTTTTTTGGGTGGCAGATTTTTGACCATTTGCTTCGCCAAACCGCGCTCATTTGATCCGGCAAAAATCAAAGTTCTGGCGTCAAGTATTTGCGTTAAATTCATCGCGGTAGCCAGAAAATTATCGCTAGACCAGCGCGGAATATTTCTTCCGCCTCCCGGATGAATTCCAATCAGCAGCCCGGAAGGATTCATTCCCGCTTGCTTACATCGTAAGTCCAGTTGCGCGTCAAACCTGCGATCCGTTTGGAGCTTCGGTTCAGAATCAATCGCAAAAGCCCCAATTTCGCTCAATAATTCAAGATAAAATTGCGCAGTATGCTTATCGGAAGAACCTTTGCGAAGCAGCGTTTCTTTAATCTGTGAGAATAATTTCAGGCGATGATCGGAGGTTCCGCTTTGTGCCAGCCAGCGGGCTACCCCACCTCGAATATTTCGTTGTAATTCAAGGGTGAGATCGAAGTGCTGCTGCTTTAAATTTTGTAAAGTTTTGAGTGTTTGAATTGACGCTCGCGGTTGATAAATTTTATTGGTTCGTGAAAAAGGCAAAATAATATTTGAAGTCCGCGAAAGTGCAATAATGTCTGCTGCTGCTGGATTGGCTGCGACCGTAATCCTGGAAGCAGGAAAGTAGTGACGCAACGCCCGCAACGCCGGAATTGCCAGCACGGTTTTTCCGATCCCGGCGACGTGGGAAACGAAAATATTTTGATAGTCAGAACTCATCGGAAATCATTCAAGGGCGTTGGTGGATTGAATGGAAGTAGCCACGAATTTTACGAATTTTCACGAATGAAAAAAAATACTTATCCGGTTAAAAAATGAAAAAAACTATTCGTGAAAATTCGTGAAATTCGTGGCGAAAAAAACTACTTCACAAAAAAAACGAGTTAACACATCACAGCTTCCCAACGTCTTTCCAGCATTGATAAACGGGCAACTCGTGAAAATTGTTCATTCGTACGCTAAAACACTAACATATTTCTTTTTCTCGTGAACCAACTGCGCTACAGTCTCGTACTTGAAATGAATCTACTTCGTTACTTCAGGAGTCACCACATGAAATCTAAAATCTTTTTCTTACTCGGAATCGTCGCATTAATCGGCTTCGCGTTTTCTGAAAACACCGTGATCGAAGCCTCTGGCAAAAAAGCTGCTCCGGTCGCCGTCACGTTCAGCAAAGATGTCGCGCCTATTTTTAATAAAGCCTGTGCGCAGTGTCATCAGCCTAACGACATCGCTCCGTTTTCAGTACTGAGCTTTAAAGATGTCCGTCCGTGGGCTAAATCAATCCGCGAAAAAGTTATTTCACGAGAGATGCCGCCCTGGCATGCGGATCCGCATTTTGGAAATTTCTCCAACGAAATGCGCCTGAGTCACGCCGAGATTGACACCATCGTCGCGTGGGTAGACGGCGGTGCAACAGAAGGCAATCCGAAAGATTTGCCGAAGTTATCGAACCCGCGAGAAACATGGGAAATTGGTAAGCCTGATGTCGTGCTGACGATGGACAAGCCTTATGAATTACCTGCCAAAGGCGCGGATGATTACATCTACATTCGCGTGCCGACGAATTTTACTGAAGATAAATGGGTTCAGGCTTCGGAGTTTCGCCCCGGCAATAAAAAAGTTGTGCATCACGCCGTAGTCTTTGTCGAGACTCCGATGCTTTACAAAATGGCACAGGATCAAGCCAGCAAAAATGGCGGCGATGTGCATAACCCGATTACGATTTTTGATAACGGCCCCGAAAGCAACGAATTTCGAGATGGCACTGTAATTCGCACCAAGCTGGACGCTCCTGTGCTTGATGACGCCTGCGGCGCGAAGAAAAATTCCGGGGGCGGTGGGGCGCCGCCATTATTGTCGGCATACGCTCCAGGAAGGAACGCGGATGTCTATCCACTGGGAACTGCGAAGATGATTCCGGCTGGCTCGAATTTGATTTTTCAAATGCACTACTCAAAAAATACTGGCAAACCGGAATCGGATCAGACCAGCATTGCTTTATCTTTTGCCAAACAACCAGTCGAAAAAATTGTTGAGACGATGCTAATTATTAACAATAAATTCGCCATCCCCGCCGGAGCCGAGAGCCATGAAGCCAACGCCTGCGCTACGATGCGCCGTGATGTTGAGCTGGTAAATTACATGCCGCACATGCACGTGCGCGGTAAGGCGATGAGGTACGAGGTGATTTATCCTGATGGCAAACGCGAAACGTTGCTGGATGTGGCGCGCTACAATTTCAATTGGCAGACGCTCTATAAATTGAAAAATACTATCGCCATTCCGAAAGGCTCGCGCCTGATGATTTCGGCGGTGTTTGATAATTCGACGAAAAATAAACTCAATCCTGACCCCACGAAAATCGTTCGCTTTGGTGAACCAACCTACGATGAAATGTTAGTCGGATTTGTAGACATCGCACGACCAAAGCCAGCCGAGAAAAAAGCAATCAAAGTTGATCCGTCCATTCTCACCAAATACGTTGGAGATTATTCCATGGGAATGGGGCCAACCTTCACGATCAAAGTTGAAAATGGAAATCTGTACTTCAGCATTCCTGGACAAGGAGCGTTACCTGCGACAGCAAAATCTGAAACTGAGTTTTTCTTTAAAGAAATGGAGGACGCTTCGGTAGTTTTCGTCAAAGACGACAAGGGCGAAGTCACAGTCTTGCAAGCTGAATTCGGTAGCCAGAAGATAAAAGCGAAACGTGTGGTTAAGTAAGTGACTGGAGCGCAAGCGTCCCCGCTTGCCAACGTCGCGTGAGCGGCGTGAAAAATTACATAGGACGCGGATTCTCAGAAAATGTATGACGCTATGCTTCGAGCAAGCGGGGACGCTTGCGCTCCAGTCAATGAAGGGCATGAAAATAAAGTGAGCGCGGTATAAAAGCAACAACTCACAGGCAGTTGGGCTAGTGAGGATAGAAGGCGCTGCAACTTCGGTTATTGCCCACCCATCACGACACGTATCTGATGTTGTTTTCCATCATTCGCTAAAATGATTTCAAATGTTGGCTGAATTTCTCCGTCAATTTCCACACTACTAACGCCGCGACAGATGCCATGCGGATTTTCAACTTTGATGAAATACCGCGTACTATTTTGACGGTCAGGTGTGAAGTTAATTTCAACTTCACGCCAACTGCGAGGGATGCACGGATCAATGCGCAGGCGATCACCGCTTAGTTGAAAGCCGAGGATTGATTCAAGTCCGGCGCGATACATCCAGGCTGCGGAACCGGTGTACCACGTCCATCCGCCGCGTCCTGTATGCGGTGGCACAGCGTAGATGTCGGCGGCTGCCACGTAAGGTTCGACACGGTATTTGTGCAGTCCGGCGCGGGTTGAAGAATGATTGATCGGATTAATCAGGGCAAATAATTCACTGGCGTTGTCTCCATCTCCGAGCATGGCGTAAGCGATTAGTGTCCACAACGCGGCGTGCGTATATTGCCCGCCATTTTCGCGGACGCCTGGCACGTACCCTTTGATGTAGCCGGGATCACGTGCGCCGTGATCGAAAGGCGGCGTGAATAACAAGGCGAGGCCGTCACCGCGACGAATCAAATGCTGTTCGACTGCCGCCATCGCATGGGCTGCGCGTTGTTTGTCCGCTGCGCCTGAAATCACGCCCCACGATTGCGCAATGGAATCAATGCGGCATTCATCATTTTGCGCTGAACCGAGCGGAGTGCCGTCATCGAAATAAGCCCGCGTATACCAATCACCATCCCACGCATTCTCCAGCGCAATCTTCAATTTTGCCCTGTGTTCCTGATACTGCGCGACTCGTTCCGGTTCCTTGCGTAATTCACAGAATGGCGCGAAGCCATCAAGCGTGGCGTGGAGGAACCAGCCGAGCCAAACGCTTTCACCTTTGCCGCCATTGCCGACACGATTCATGCCGTCGTTCCAATCTCCTGATCCCATTAACGGCAGTCCGTGTTCTCCGGTCGCCAGACTGCGGTCAATGGCGCGGAGGCAATGTTCATAAAGGGTGGAATGCTCCGAGGAAATCTGCGGCTGCAAGTACGAATCGTCTTCACCTTCGGTTAATGGCGGCGCTTCGAGAAACGGAATTATTTCATCAAGGATTGCGCTATCGCCCGTCACGCGGATGTAAAAACTCGTAACGTAAGGCAGCCATAATAAATCGTCAGAAATGTGCGTGCGAACGCCGCGATCTGTTGGCGGATGCCACCAGTGCTGGACATCACCTTCTTTGAACTGATGCGCAGCGGCGCGAAGTATTTGGTCTCGTGTTAGTTCCGGTTTGGCATAGACGAGCGCCATCACGTCCTGTAGTTGGTCGCGGAAACCGTAAGCGCCACCCGATTGATAGAACGCCGAACGCGCCCAGATACGGCAGACCAGCGTTTGATACAACAACCAGCGGTTCAGCATCAGGTTCATCGCTGCATCCGGCGTGCGGACTTCGAGGCTGGATAATATTTCGTCCCAGTGGCTCACTACCCGTTCGATAGCTTCACTGCACGCCGATGGTGCGAAGTAACGCGCAATGATTTGGCGGGCGTCTTCCGCACTGGCACTCTCACCCAGCAAGACGATAATCTCGCGTGTTTCGCCTGGCTCAAGTTCGATGAAGGTCTGCAAGGCGGCGCACGGATCAAGTCCTGCTCCGCTCCGATCATCAAGCTTCGCCTGACGGAGGGCGGCAGGCTGCACCGTATTGCCGTTACGCCCCAGAAACGCTTTGCGGTCGCAGGTCGTGCTGGTCGCAGCCGGATTTATCGCCGTGAAAGCTACACGCCCGGCAAATTCATTGTTGTAAGTATTGCGTGCGAATGTAGCTCCTGAAGCCTGATCCCGTTCGGTGACAATAAAAGGTGCAGATTGCGCCCGCGTCACGCCCAGCACCAGTTCGTGATAGGCCGTCACCGATAATTTTCGGCGGCGTTCGGTGGTATTGCGCAAACGCAGGATCGAAACTTTTACCGTATCTTCAAGTGGGACGAACAACATTAATTCCTGCGCCAGTCCGTGACTATTATGCTCAAAAATCGAGTAGCCCTGCCCGTGACGGATGACATACGGCTCCGTTTCCCGGACTGGCAGTGGGGTTGGTGTCCACACCGTTCCAGTTTCTTCGTCGCGTAAGTAAAATATTTCACCGGGCGGATCGCTCACCGCATCATTTGACCAGGGCGTTAAACGATTCTCACGGCTGTTGACCGACCAGGTATAGCCCGCGCCCGATTCTGTTACCTGAAAACCAAAATCGTGTTCGTTAGCGATGACATTGGTCCACGGCGCAGGCGTCCATTGTCCTTCATTTAAAACTGTGACGTACTCGCGCCCTTCCTTCGCAAAGCCGCCGAGACCGTTGAAAAATTGCAGATCGGAAACACTGACTGCTGGTTCTTCGGGGTAAATACGGGACGGGAAGCGTGGGTTGAAAGGCAGCAGCACCTTGTTGTCTTCAGCAGGACGCCGCGCGAGTTGCTCTTCGAGTGTGCCGCGTTCGGAAGTGAAGACGACGCGGGCCACGGTCTGCAACAAAATTTTGTCTTCATCGGACAGCACGTCAGCCCGCAGGGCATAAACGCCGCCGGGTTGATCCTGCAATGTTTGCAAGCCCGTCGAACGCAGCAACATCTGAATCTCATCCTGTAAGAGCTGCAAATAACTGGGTGGATGATCGTTGAGAATCACCAGATCAATCGGTAGTCCTTTAAGTCGCAGATACTCATGCGCACGCAGCACCTGTCTCACCATGTCCAGATCATCCAAAACGCTGATCCGCACAAGTACGATGGGCAGATCACCGCCAATGCCGTATTTCCACAATTCGGATTGCGTTTTTTTATTCAGGGTCAGAACGTCTGAGCGCGGGCGCAAGGAGTTATCAGAATACAAAACACGACCAGCCAGCCGCTGGAAGAGATGAGCTTCACGCGCTTCAATGTTCAAATGCCGCATTTGGATTTGCGCATTCGTCCAGGCGAGGCGTTCGACTCGCTCAAAAATATTTATGTCGTGGTACTTGTCAGCCAGCATCACGATATGTTCACGCGAGTGGGCGACGGCAGTGGAAAAGGTAATACGCGCCGTTTCATTTGGTTGCAGGCGCACGCGCTGGCGCAGGCTAAAGACCGGGTCAAGCACTGTGCCGACGGTGTTTGATAACGGGCGGTCTTCAATGACGGCGAGCGGCGCACGCGTGTCGTGACCGCGACCAAGAAAACGATTGCGACTCGTTTCGTATTGCACCGCGCCGATGGCGTCACCCTCGGTAGCAATTGTATGTACAGCGTAGACGGCTGGGTCATGAGGCGAACGCGGGCGGCGGCGGGCGACGAGCGAATTATCTTCACGGATGAATTCAGTCTCAATAAAAAGATTGCTGAAAGCCGGATGTGCAACGTCGGCGGCAGGCGTTGCCAGCACAATCTCGGAGTAGCTCGTCAATTCGATTTCCCGCACCCGCGACGAACGATTGGTAAGCGTCACCCGCCGCACTTCGGCATTGTCTTCCGGTGAGACAATAATATCTGTCTGGGTTTGGATGCCTGCGTCAAGCCGCTTGAACACCGCACGCTCTTCTGTAAATGTTACTTCATAATTCTGCGGCGTTCGGTTGGTTGGTTGATAACCCGTTGACCAGATTGCACCGCTGCGCACGTCACGCACATAGCAAAAATTTCCCCAGTTATCGCGTGTGCTGTCTTCGCGCCAGCGCGTCACGGCCCAGCGTGTCGCGGATTGACTGATGCATGTTGAAGAGCCAGCGCCCGCCGAAGTCACCATCACTGAATATTCGCCATTGGAAATCAATTGTGTGCGTGGTGTCGGGAGGTTGGGCGAATCGTACTTGACGGCGAGTGGCGCGGTCAGGGTGTTGACGATACGTCCCATTAACATTTCTTCAGTGCGGAAGCGGGAAATGGGTGCGCCTTGCGGGATGCGTTCCTGTAACAATAATTCCGTGGCCTGAATCAGCGGATCGGCATGAAAACGGCGTTGCATCACGTCGTCGTGTAACACATTGTCGAGCGCGACCAGGCTCATACCCTGATGGTGTGCCATGAAAGAATGAATGATGACCTGCGTTTGATTTTTCGGCAGCCGCTCCGGCGTGTAATCAATCGCTTCGTAAAAACCGTAACGTGCCAGTGCGCCTGTCTGCGCCAGTCGTTGCATGTTTTGCAATGCCGCCTGTGGCGCAATCATAGCTGCTATCACCGTTGCGTAGGGCGCAATTACCAGGTCTTCACTCAAGCCTCGTTTCAACCCCAGTCCCGGCACACCAAAGGGGCCATACTGAAAATTGAAGTGCAAATCACGTGCGTTGTACGCCGATTCCGAAACACCCCACGGTACATTGTGTTCGCGCCCGTAAGCAATTTGTCGGGCTACAATCGCCTGACAGGTTTGATCCAGTAAGGTCTCCGCGTAATCACGCGTGACGAGCAGCGGCATCAGATATTCAAACATTGTCGCCGTCCACGAGACGAGTGCCCGCCCGGAGCCGTCAATTTGCGTCAGTTGTCGTCCAAGCCGAAACCAGTGTTCCTGTGGCGCATCACCCTTCGCAATTGCGACGAGACTGGCGAGGCGTGATTCTGAGGCCAGCAAATCGTAATACGAATTATCGCGGCGACCCTCTGAAACGTTGTAGCCGATGATAAAAAGTTTCCGGTCGTTGTCAAACAAAAACTTAAAGTCCATGGCTTCGAGCATTTTATCGCAGGTCTGAGCAAGCGTGCCAGTACGATGCAGGAAATCTGTCGCTGCCAGCGCGGTCTTTTCTATCGAGGAAATAAGGGAATTCAGTCCTGCCAGCAGGGTGGCGCGCTCCGGTGTTTCCGACCCGGCAAGATCAACTAGCAGTCCATTGATTTCGTCCAAAGCTCGCGCACAATCATCGGCAATCTCACTGACGGTGGGGACACGACTGAACTTTTCAGCGATGTGTTGCCAGCGCGTCATAAATTGTGGCGCGGCGTGTTCGATGAGTGGGGTGAGATGTCCAACCTGTGACGCATTCCAGGAGATGAGCGTATTGAAATCGCGCCGCGCTGTGCGGGTTTGATTGAGAAGCGCGGCAATCCAGAAATGAAATTCGGCGAAACTTTCAGTTGTATCTGCGCCCTGACCCTGTTCGAGCGCGTGTGAAATATCTTCAACTTCATCCGCACTTCTCGTTAGCTCATCAAAGAATACCGCCCAACGCTCCAGGTCTTCCGGCGCATCCTGCATCGCCTCAATCAGTGCGACGCAAGCTTCGATCTCGCGGTTCAATTGCTTGACGGTCACAACCTGGGTGCGATCCTTGACAGTACCAATTTGTTTCGCTTCTGCTCGCAATAAAATGAGCGTGTCCGCCAGTCCCTGCAACCATCGTGCATCAAATAATTTCTGTTCTGACAAATCAAGCGCCGCCTGTTTGACAGCAATCAGATGACCCGCCAGATTGCCACTGTCCACTGTCGAAACATATTGTGGATTAAGTGGCGCCAGAGTCGTCGTGTCATACCAGTTGAAAAAGTGCCCCTGGAATTTTTCCAGTTTGCGGAGGGTCGCAAAGCTTAGTTCAAGCCGTTCGACTGTTTCCAGCAACCCGACATAGCCGAAGTCCCGTGCGGCACAGGTCGAAAGCAGCAGTAGTCCGATGTTAGTTGGCGATGTGCGATGGGCGATGATGGGGCGCGGGTCTTCCTGAAAATTATCGGGCGGCAGCCAGTGATCTGTATTCCCGACAAAAGCTTCAAAGAAACGCCAGGTACGCCGCGCAATTAATCGCAACGTTTGCTGATCTGCAGTATTTAATTTACGAGTGGATTCTTTGAGCGAACGCCCACCGCTACTGACAAAGTAAGCAAACAATGGCGACACCGCCCAGGCCAGTAAAAACGGTAGCGCAAGCCAGAGTGCCTGCGGTCGCCACACAATAATGAATAGCGCAATGATGAAGGCGAATACTGTTACAGGATAAAGCAGCCGCACAAATGCTGCGCGGTCATGTGGATTGCTGCTTTCCGTTTGTGCCGCCGTCACCCATTCGAGCAGGTGCTTGCCGGAAATAAATTTGCGATACATCACCCGCCCGATGGCGTCCAGCATCACTCCGGCCTGATGTGGGAGCAACACGAGCGTTAAGCCGACCTGCCTGGTGTTTGTGCCGAAACCGCCCCAGACGTGCCAGAAATAACTCGTCCACGGTACGCCACGCGGATGCAAAAAGAGGCTGGTCGTAACGTGTGCATAAACCGGAAAACTGACCGTGACGAGTGCAAACAATATCCACCAGATGGGCGAACCTGGCAGAAAAGTCCACGCTCCAATCAACCAGACAAGCAGGGCCGGTGCGACGAGACTACGGCGCAGATTATCGAAAATTTTCCACCTTGAAATTAGTGGCAGCGTATTGGACACCAATTTACCTTCGTGATTTGGCACACGCGGAAACAGCCAGCGGGCAATCTGCCAGTCGCCGCGCGTCCAGCGGTGCTGACGTTTGGCGAAGGTGTCGTAATATGCTGGATAATCGTCCAGTAATTCAATGTCCGACACGAGTGCAGTGCGAGCGTATACGCCTTCAAACAAGTCATGGCTGAGCAGCGAATTATCCGGCACACGCCCGTTGAGCGCCGCCTGAAAGGCATCAACGTTATACAAACCTTTGCCGGTAAAACTTCCTTCGCCAAAGAGGTCTTGATACACATCAGATGCCGCAGTGCTGTACGGGTCAATGCCCGTGTTGCCAGAGAATATCCGCGCAAAACGAGAACGTGCGCTGCTTTCCAGCGTGACGCTAATTCGTGGCTGTAAGATGCCGTAGCCGCGCACCACGCGCTGCGTTTCCGGGTCAAGCTGTGCGTGGTTCAGCGGATGCCTGATCGTCGCAATCAGCTTACGCGCCGTGTCGCGTGGCAATTGCGTGTCAGAATCAAGCGTAATGACATAACGAATGCTGGCGAGCAGTGCGGCATCCGCATTCACCACCACAAAGCTGGTATCGCGTGCGCCGCGCAACAGGCGATTAAACTCTTCCAGCTTGCCACGTTTGCGTTCCCAGGCAAGCCATTTTTCCTCCGACTCATTCCACTGACGACGCCGATGAAACAGGAAAAATCTGTCAGGTGTCTCAGCCGTGTTAGCATAACGAGCATTCAGCTTTTCAATCCCATCAAGTGCAAAACTCAGCAGTGAGGCGTCATTCGGCAACTCTTCTGTCGCTGCATCAGCAAAGTCAGTAAGCAGGGCAAAATAGACCTGTGGGTCTTGATTGGCGAGGTAGCATACTTCAAGTTTTTCAATCAATTCCGCCGCGACTTTTTCACTCGTCAACATCGTTGGCACAACGATCATGGTACGCGCTTCAATGGGCGTCTCAGCTTCCGCCTCCATCTTTGGAAGGACGTGCGGATGGAAGGTATGCGTGATGTCCCAGTTAAGAATACTTAACGCCAGATCAGTTGCCGGAATCAATGCGAGCAACGCCACCGCGATCAAACCCGGCGGAGTCGCGCCCGCACGTTCAGCAATGAGCAAGAGAGGCGTCAGGATAAATCCCGTGAGTACCGCGAAGAGTCCAAAATAAAAAAATGTGGGGTGCTGAAGTGCGAAGCGTTGCGCCCGTTCAAGCAGCGAAGGGCGATATTCCACCTCGTCTTCCAAAGCAGCGAGACCTTTATCAATCAGATAGTAGCCGACGTGCGCCTGCGTTAAATCATTCGGATTACGATCTTGCGCTTGCTGCGCCAGTGCAACGACGTAGCGGGCGACCTCCAGCTCACTGGTGCTGGTGCGTCTGGCGATGCGTTCAATTTTATGGCGGTAACGATCACGCGTCGCAAAATCCATCCCTGCGTAGGCACCTGCCGGATCAGTATTCAGTATCGGTTCGATGAGGCTGACGCTTTCGACAAAGTCTGGCCAGTCGAGGGTCGAAAGCAATTTCATGCTTGTGATGATATTGCCCACTGTCACCTGTGCGGCGGCTTGCCGATGATGCTCAAACTGAACAATTTGCTCAATGCTTTGATCCTGACTTTTTACTTTCTGCTCAATCCATTCGATCAGCAGCGCGACATCCGGGTCCTGATCGCGCAAACGTTGTGTTAACTGCACGACGAAGGCTCGACCTAACTGTTTGCGGGATTCAAGTTGCTTGATGAGATCGGCTACGGCGGTCCGCTGCTCTTCATCGGTTGCCGCCAGCAATTCGTCGGCGAGCTTGTCTGCTTCCTCGCGCTCTTCACCCGCTGCTACGACGCGTTTCGTCAGCCGCTTGAGATTTTCGACCAGCGCGAGCCGTAGCGTAATCGCGACGGCCCAAAGTTCACCAATTGTCAGTGGCGC
This sequence comes from Blastocatellia bacterium, assembly GCA_043775925.1. Classification (GTDB taxonomy): domain Bacteria; phylum Acidobacteriota; class Blastocatellia; order RBC074; family RBC074; genus JAFDVL01. The sequence continues at coordinate 10,043 of JAYVRW010000064.1, read as the reverse complement.
GACCTGTTGATAAGCGCGGATATAACGCCGAAGCGAGTCGCTGTCAAAACGGCTGTCACTATGAGCAATGAAGGTGTAGGCGATTGAATAAATGCGCGGATAGCCTTGCATTTCGCCCGTGGTCAGCTTCGGCAGTTCGTAGTAATAACGCTTCGGCAGGTCTTCACGAATTTGGCGGAGTTGTTCTTCGACAATATGAAAATTATCAATCAACCACTCGGCAGCGGGTGAAATCCCCTGACCTGAAAAAACCGCTTCCGCCAGCGTGCGGTACGCCGCTGCTAACTGGCGTCCGTTGGCTTCAAATTGCGGCAGTAATTGTCGACCCCGCTGTAGCCCGTCGCTGACCTGATGTTCGGCTGCCAGCGTTGCCGCATACTGCTCCAGCCGCTCAACACTAAATAACTCTTTACGAATTGGTTCTTCATCAGCCCACTGATTCGACATGGTAAATAATTTATTACCGCTAATTTTAATATTTTTCATTTAATGTTAATCAGCAGTACAAAAGTCTGACTAGAAAACAAGAACGGTAAAAGAGACTTATAATGGAAATTCAATTCTGTACTGGTCTGCCGCGTGTACGATACGCGAGGCGCAGGTCGGTATCAATAGACGAGCAATAGTTCGAGTAACCAACGTGAATGATAGGCAAGCTTTATGCCGTGAGTAAAAAAATCGCTCTAATTATTACAATAAATGTGGAGCCACGCGCAGTAAATGCGAAGTTATTCACCATCCAATCCGCAATACTCACCCTAAATTCCTTCTCTTTTTAATGCCAAAGCAATTGAAACCATACACTCGAGGCAACACGATACAGGTGAGTGTACTAAACGAGAACAGTAAGGAGCGCAAATTACAAAGTCAGAATAGATTGTTCCAGAAATGTAGAACAGTTTTATTCTCCAGAACACTTTTGTTCGGGTAACAGCATGTTCAGAAAAGCAGGTCATTTGCGCTGGAATTTAACGTTTTCGCTAACATTCTCGATTTTGCTTCAAAACTTATTCAAAAATTCCCAGGTTTCCAGCAGGAATGGCGCATCTCTTGCATAGTTAATAGTTATCCTGCGCGGAAATTTATTCCCCGTATTAGGGCGACAGGTAAATTAATGACAAGTAAATGGAGAATTTTATGAAACTGAAATCAACTATCTTATTAACATTGGCGCTATGCTGCACCTTTGGACTTTGCATGCAGGCGGTGGCTCAAAGTCAGGATGAACAACCAAAACAGCAAAAAGAAACTGCCAAAGCCGAAGAACCAATGAAGGATCGTGCGGACGGGCGTAATATGAAGGATAGCATTGAGCAATCGGAAAAAGCCTCCAAAGTTTTTAATGAAATTATGGGTACACCCGATAAAGCTGTCCCGAAGGATCTTCTGGATAAAGCGGAGTGTGTAGCAGTTTTCCCGAATGTTATCAAGGCAGGTTTTATCGTTGGTGGACGCGGTGGACGCGGTGTCGCGAGTTGTCGCGTAGGCAATACCTGGAGCGCACCCGCATATTTCAATCTGGGTGGCGGTAGTGTCGGATTCCAGATCGGGGCACAGGCAACGGATTTCGTTTTTCTGATTATGAATAAGGGTGGTGTCAACAGTTTGCTCAAAAATAAATTCACGATGGGAGCTGATGCTTCTGTGGCGGCTGGTCCGGTTGGTCGGGAAGTGGGTGCTTCAACCGATGCGTCATTGAATGCTCAGATTCTTTCTTATTCCCGGAGTAAGGGATTGTTTGCGGGTCTTGAATTAAAGGGCGTGGTGATTAAGCAGGACGACGACGATATGCGCGATGCGTATGGCGCAGGAATCTCAGCGAAAGAAATTCTTCAGGAAAACAAAATTACTGCACCGAGTGGTATTCGAGCCTTTCCAGATACCTTGGCAAGTTACTCAATGCGTAAAGCTGAAAAGTAATTCTTTACTATTCAGACTTAGTGATAGTTTGTCGTGTAGTCGTCTGAGGGGTTTACTCAGACGACTACACGACTTACTTTAAGTAGACTTATTAACGAACTTCAACTTCCCCGCCCAGCGCTCTCCAATTACTTTCGATGATCTTCGAATCTTCTGATGTCTTAGGGCTGACTCGAATCATAAATCTCCCATTGGCAATGTTCTCTTCATAAATTTTGGCTTCATCGTCAGGATGCCCTGACCCGAACAATAAACCACTCAACCCACCCAGGGTCGCACCCGCGCCTGCGCCAGTTAGCGTCGCCGCCAACGTCCCGATAATTGCCACCCCTGGCACTATCAAGGAAACTCCCAGGAGTGCTAAAGCGCCCAGGCCTGCCCCCGCCGTTGAGCCAAGCATAAATCCCTCCGCAGCTTTGGTGGTCTTGATAGCATCGTCATGTTCCAGACCTGCATCAATACCGCCTTGCGCGTCCATTTTGGGTATCTCTCGCTCTTCGGGCTGTGAACCATAGTGCTCATGGTATTTTTTTTCAGCCATTGCCAAAGTGACACTGACGGGCGGGTATTTCAATTCAGTTAGAATGTGATAAGCCGCTTCAAAGCTTTCTTTTTCATCAAACAGCGCTATTAATGTAGTTAGCGCTGCCAATGGTAGTGCTGAAGGTATTGTTTCCATATTCATTCTCCTGATCCCAAAAAACTTAAATTCACTAATCCGCCTTAACTGACTCGATAAAATAGCGCCGCCTTTAACTCTTGTTCTCGCACATGAAAGTTTTTTAGTAACTGTTCTTTCTGATTGAGAAGCGATTCCATAAAGGCTATTTTATTGTTCAATTTTTGCACTTGATCCTTAAGAGATTGAGCACTGAAAGCCTCTGTCTCAACGTTCAGGCTTACAATAGGAATCTCTCTTGGAGGTGAAACTAAATATAAGTTATTTTCATGTTTAGCAAAACTATTCATTTGCTCGGCACGATTTTTGTTGTTAATTTTCGATTCTTTATGAGGTGCTATCATGTTGCTTACTCCTAGTTGAAATAGTAAATCAGCTTGATGTTTAAATATTAGTAAGTGCAAATTTTATACCATACTATGAACTACTTGATTTTATTATTTTCCAAATTTATTTTAATAGGTATTACATCCTCACATCCAGATAGTGTATGAGTACAATGCACCAGTACGGAGCACAAAAAAACTGTTCTCCCTGGATACATTTTTAAAACTCTTTAAGATTAATAGATTTGGGTTTAGATACTTTATTCGCTTGTATTAAGGATGAACCAGCTATTTCTACTTCGCGTATTTTTGAGAAGTCAGGATTATTTATGTTCTTTATTTTAATGGCGTTCAGATTGCTATACTTATTACATACTATAGGAGGGCAGATGAAGCTAGATAACCAGATAGAAAAGCAGGAAGCCAAAGTAATAAAAGTGTGATGTCAATAATCAGTATCTGCTAACGCAAGCAAATAAAAAACGCCTTTACATATAGTTAAACTAGAATTAAAAATTATGAAACAGAGACCACTAGTCCCACCCATCATGCCTGAAGAACAATCTAAAAATCTGGAGCGAATTAGCGCTTTGGTCGGAAAAACGCGGTATATCGTGTTATTTGCTGTAGCGGCTGTGTTGTTAGTGGCGATCTCACTTTTTTTGCAGGGAACCATTCAGGCCATCATCAGCATTTGGCATTCGTGGTCAGTAACATTCGTTACCTCAGGAGAATCCAATGAAACCTCGGTTCACTTTTTGAATATTGTCAGTTTAATGCTGGAGGCAGTAGTGTTTTACCTGGTCGGAGTTGGGTTATACGGGCTATTTATTGCCCCGCTGAACCTTGCCGTGTCGCTTGGGGTAGAAACCCTGACGGACTTGGAAGATAAAATTTTAAGTGTGCTCGTTGTCATCATGTCGACGACTTTTTTAGAACGTTTTATCCGCTGGCAGAACTCATTGCAAACCTTGCAATTCGGTGCTGCTTTGGCGCTGGTGATTGGTGTATTGGTTTTATTTCAGCGTCATAGTCAACAAGCTAAGCCTGAGCATGCTCATCAGCATGCTGATCAGTTGCGCGCCAAAATGGACATGTTTGAAGGGAAGCACGAAAAATTTCAGCTTAATGCTATTGAGCCGGAAAATACGGAACAGGAATCCTAAGCTATTCCAGCCTAGATGATTCCTCATAAAGATTATAACTATTCAATGAGCTATTAATAAACCACCATACAAGTAAGTAGTATTAGCTTTAAGCTTAATGCTTTTTGTAAGTTGAGGAAAGATATTTGGTTATTATCATTTTTGAATGATTGTGGAATGATATTTGCTTTCTTCTTAAAAAGAAAGAATAAAGTTAGGTAAATTAATTTTTACAAAGGAGTATTTCTTTTATGAGTAAGTATATTTTAGGCGTTGTTTTTCTTTTAGCGGCTACGACTTCCATTATTGCCCAGGAAAAACGAGCAGAGGTATTTATTGGTTACTCGAATTTGCAAGCAGGCAAATCATTCGATGATTTAGGCAATTTGAATACTTTCAGTGAATCATTTAAACGAAATAGTATGAATGGTGTAGAGGCATCTATTACTGGATTTCCAGTCTCGTGGTTTGGCCTGACGGGTGATTTTTCTTATCACCGAAAAAGGAACAATACTTCTATTACAGGTATTTCGAGTGAGTATAAACGTGAAGCCTTCTATTATATGGCGGGGCCAACTTTAAAAATTCGTAACGCCTCAAGAATTGAACCGCATCTTCATGCTTTTTTCGGCGCAGCACATTTACGTGAGAACTATTCATTGACAACGACTACTTCAACCGGAAATTCCCAAATAGCATTTCAACCAAATATAACTAAATTTGCGATGGGGTTGGGAGGAGGCTTGGATGTCCGACTCGGTAAGAAATTTAGTCTACGATTAATCCAAGTTGATTATACACCCGTTTTCACAGGGGATCGCCTGGTGACTGTTAATAATAATTCAATCCGTTTAGATAAGAGTCGCCTTGATAGTTTGAGAATTTCAACCGGGATTGTTTTTTAGGAATGTTAAGCTGGGTATTTAATTTGGCTTAACTATTGGACAGCCCTGCACCACAACGGGAGTGAGTGCAGGGCTATTTTTTTGCAGGCTCTAATGCATACAAACGAATTTTTCAAGATACAAAAAGTGTGTCTCTCAATCTCAAAAAATTACGTTCGCCAAAATCTGGTCAGCGGTTAATTAGCTAGAAACAGTAATCATGTTATCTACGGATTTAATCCCACGAACAGTTTTGACGATTTTTTCTGCCTTGGCTTTAAGATCAACTGAATCTACTATGCCCCGCAACGTGGCCTTGCTATCCAGTACTGTAACAGTGACCGCACTAAGATTCATTTCTTCGGTCAGTCGCTTATTCGCCAATTCCTGCATCGTGGAATCATCCATCATATTCTTAGTATCTACGGGCGCAGCCTGCTGAATGATGACGGGAGGCGCCTGGGTCGCCGCAGGTTGCTGAATGATAACTGGTGGTTGCGATTTCTGAGTGGCGGCGGCTGCTCGTGCTTCAGCTTCAGCCTGTATTCTAGTGGATTCAATTGAAGTATTGCGGTTAGCGGCTTCATTTTCATTTTTATTATTAACGACATAATAAACTGCTCCAATGGCCAGAGCCGCAAGCAGCACGATGACGCCAATCGTTGAGGGCGAAAGCCCAACTTCACGAGGGCCTTGTTGGACGGTTTTGGTAATGATTTCATTGGGTCTCAACGGATCATTGTTAATTACTTCCTGTTCAATTCTTTCATTCGGGTTCATAAAATTCTCCATTATTGTAGGTTAACTATTTCGCGAGGTTTCTGAGACACTTCAACCATTCTGATTTATACGATTGACTGTCTCAGGATTGGATGCCCACCTGAACTACTAAAAGCTTTGGTAGGCAAAGTGGTAATGAGCAAACAAATTTTTGAGCTATGAGGATTATTCCAAAATAATGCAAATGACGGCGACGAGTAGTAATAGAAGTAAGGAAGTGAGTGACATAATCTTTTCTCCGGTACTTTCAGATCGGCTCTGGGGTTATAAATAAAGAAGCAAATGTTTGCCGTGCACCCCGCTGTTTTTGGCGATGATTTGCCATCCAGACTTTAGTGGTATGAATTGCCTTGCATGTCAGTTTGGCGCGTTCACGTTTTTCGGTGGTCGGTTTGATTGAATTTTTACTGAGGAATTTTTCGGCTTCCCCTTTTTTAACTAATCTCGTTTTATCTACCATGATCGTTCTCCTCTTGAATGTCGGTTGACACACTTCTCTTGGCAAACCCCGTGCCGCAGAAAAACTGCAATAAACCCATCTGTGCCATTGCAGTTAGAGAAGTTTTAGAAATAGAGGTACGCAGGGAATACAGTTCTGAAATTCTTATTTGTTACACTGTATTAACAGCAATCAGTTTTCGACTGGAATCAGACATCGTTAAGGAAAATACCAGTATTATAAAGAATTCGATGTTTGGTATGGACTTTGCACTATCATTTGCATTACGAATCATCGGGATCGTGCCTCTGATCTTACCTGATGGGCAAATCAGTATTGACAGTACCTCACATTTGGCAGTGAGTACTGAGACTAGATAACAGGAAACGATTTATTAAATAAAAAGATGTTTGATATGTCTGAAGAGTTCAAAGTTGAAATTTTAAAAAAAATGAACTCTCTTTCTGCGCTGGCAGTGGAAGATTCGCCAATTAACGCTCGACTGCAAAAATTGGTGACGAGAGTGAGTGAGATTATGCCAGTATCGGCTACAGTTTTGTTCCTAACTCCTGATTTTCCACTCTCTCCCAAATACCTCATATCAGGTTCTGATAAACGGTTGATAAGGACGCTGCGTACTGTTGAACTGCAAAAAGAGTGCGAAGAATATTTTAATCCAATGCCTGCGACTGACCTGGCGATGGGGTCTGACGAGGTTGGACTGATGCGTTGGAATGACAATCAGAGCCTCCGTCAAGACTACGAATTCGTCGGAGTTCCGCTGTTAGCAGGGCAACAAAAGTTGGGTGTTCTTGTCCTTGTGACGCAAATTTCTGCCCGACTAGATACTGAAAAGAGTTCAATCTTCCAGATCATTGCCGAGCAGGTAGCGTTACTTTTATTGTTATTCAAAGCCACACAAAACGAAACAGAACAGGCACAAGCGCTGCGTCATAAAGATTTACTTACTGAGGAATTTCTTGCCACGCTCTCCCATGAGTTACGGACACCTTTGCACACTATTCTTGGTTGGGCTAATTTATTGCAGCATTCTGGTACGAATCAGGAATTAAGGTCACAGGCGCTGAAAACGATTGAGTGCAGTGCGCGCTCGCAAAATGTTCTGATTAATGAATTGCTGGATGCTTCCTATAGCTTTAATAAAAAAATGACGCTTAACAAGCGCCCTATCCTCATTAACTCCATTCTTCAACAGATAATCAAAACCCTGCGCCCTGAGGCTGACCGAAAAGAGATAACGCTCACCACCAATATTCAAGCTGCCAATGATTACGTGTTGGCTGATCCAGAACGACTGCGTCAGGCCTTATGGCATCTGCTCGCCAATGCCATAAAATTTACTGCGCATCAGGGCTTCATTCAGTTATCAGCGCACGGCGTCAAGAATGCCTTTGAGATCAAGTTGATGGATTCAGGCGTAGGGATTTCCCCGGAATTTTTACCTTTTGTTTTTGATCCGTTTCGGCAGGAAGAATTTGACACGACCCGGAAATTCGGAGGGCTTGGCTTAGGGCTAACGATTGTCCGTCATCAGATTGAATTGCACGGCGGGAGCCTGGAAATAAAAAGCGTCGGGAAAAATCACGGGACGACGGTTGTTGTTCGTTTACCTATCCTGTTACAGTCCCTTCAAAATAATGAAATTACATCTGTAGTCAATAAAACAACCAGATCTTTTTTAAGAGACAGTCGTCAGAGTTTAGAAGGCTTGCGTGTCTTAGTAATGGATGCGGATGCTGATTCTTTGGAAATTACGAGCAGGGTTTTGCTGGATTGCAAGGCGGCAGTGCAAGTTGCCGATAGCGTAGGGGAAGCGCTGGCAATACTGAAAACCTGGCAACCTGACATTTTGATTTCAGATGTGCAAATGGGCGATGGGTTTGAATTAATGCGGCGTCTGCGGCACGAGGACCTGAACCTCTACCACAAGATCACGGCTATTGCACTGATGGCTTATTCACAGGCCAAAGATCGGTTAGCTGCCTTAGCTACAGGGTTTCAGACATACTTGCCGAAACCGGTTGATCCTGCCTTGCTCCTGGCAGTCGTAAGTAGTTTGGCGATCCGCCGAGTAAAGTCACTTTCTCTGACATAAGAAGGACTAACAATGAAAAATGAAACATCAGGACGCACCATCCTGATTGTAGATAATGATGCCGAGCGTCGTCAGCTTTTACGATCATGTCTCCAAAATGATACAGCTTTCACCTATTCTTTCATCGAACAAAATACCATTCCTGAGATGCTGACCTTCTTACTGGATGCCAAGGTCCACGCCATTTTTATGGCGGAACAGTTGGCGGAAATGTCCGCCCTGCAATGGCTTACTGCCAACCACGCCACAAAAAATTCCCTGAAGATTCCGATTATTATTACTTTGGCGGCTGAGCAGGACTCGACTGTCAGGGCCTTGTTACAGGCGGGAGCGAGCTTCTGTGTATCGGTCTCGCAAACTACGCCGTTACTGTTGCAGCAATTCCTCCACTGTACCCTGACCTTAAACGAGCAGTCATTTGCAGCCCACCGCAACGAGTGGTTGGAGCGACCGGGTGAGCAAATTGAAGAGCGGCTGCAATTAGCCTTTGAAACCGCCAGAATGGGATACTGGGAATGGGACATTCAGGCTGATCGCGTCCGTTGGCGTTATCAGGCGGAAAAGATGTTTGGTGTCCAGAATGAGAAAACTACTGGCTCAATGAACGGTATACTGGCGTTGATCCATCCTGCTGACCGCGATCATGTCGCGCAAACACTCCATAGTTCGATTGCCAATGGCACCGATTATAAATTCGAATTTCGCGTGCAGAATGAAGAGCAGGGAACTCGCTGGTTGACTGGCGAGGGGCGCATATTTTTTAATCAGAGCGGTCAGGCGACGTTGATGATTGGTGTAATTCGGGATGTGACAGAACGGATCACCGCTGCGTTAGCGTTAAGCGCCAGTCAGCGCTTGAATCAGGCTATTCTGGATTCTTTGCCTGAACATATTGCCGTCCTCGATAAAAATGGAACCATCGTGGCGATTAATAAAGCATGGCAGAATTTCGCGCAGAAAAATGGAGTGAGCTTTGCTGCCATGCAAAGCACTGTCGGTACGAATTATCTGGAAGTTTGTGAAACTACTGTCGGCGAATATTCCAAAGAAGCAAAAACGGTGAGTACTGGAATCAGGTCTGTACTGGCTGGTTCAACGGAGCATTTTCGGCTGGAGTATCCTTGTCATACTCCCGTGGAGGAACACTGGTTCCTGATGCAGGCGACCCCCTTGATTCATGTTGGCGGCGGCGTTGTCGTTTCGCAGCTTGAGATTACCGAACGCAGAAAAATTGAGGCGCAATTGGCTGCGCTGTTGTCCACCGCTCATTCAGCTAAAGAAATTGCTGAACGCGCCAATCGCGCCAAGGACGAATTTATTGCGCAGGTCACACATGACCTGCGGGCGCCGCTCAGCGCAGTGCTGGGATGGGCGAAAGTTTTAAAAAATAAACAAGTAACAGAAGAAATTCGTGTGGAAGCGATTCAAACAATTGCCGAAAGCGCGGAAAAACAAACGCATCTCATTGAGGATTTATTGGATATTTCCCGGATGGCGACAGGCAAACTTCGGCTGGACATTCGTCCGGTTTCGTTAAGCGCCGTGATTCGCTCTGCCATGGATGTGATGCAACCAGCGTGTGACGCCAAAGGAATTTCCTGTACGACTGAACTGGCGACCGACGCCGATGACGTCACAGTTGATCCGGCCCGGCTGGAACAGGTGATCTGGAATCTTGTTTCCAATGCGGTCAAACTTACTCCTAACAAAGGTGAGGTCAAAGTTCGCCTGGAACGTGCCGACCCTTATGTGCG
>JAYVRW010000063.1:0-29667 GCA_043775925.1 Blastocatellia bacterium | reverse complement strand
CAGCTTTGGCGATGTAGCGCGTGATTAACTGCTTTGCTTCGGGCGTACTTTTCAGTTTCTCAATATTTTCTCGTAAGCGTTTCTGATCATTTTCGATTTCTGTGTTTTCATTTTCCAACGCTTCAACTTTCGTTTGCAAAGCGTGAATTTGTTGATTTATGTCCTGTAATTTTTCCAGTTCAGTTTTGGTGGCATCATCAATGTATTTCCGGCTGTAAAATAATTCAATGTCACTCGGCTTTAGTAGCGAAATTTGATAAGTATCCTGCAACGCCTGCGTCTCTATGATTGGAAGCTCCAGTGTAGCATGCGGTTCAAGCTCTACGCGAAAACGATAATGCGTCAACGAACGTGAATCTATCTTAGGCGTGGAATCAGATAGCTTCCAACCTTCGTGGTATGGATGTTCGATGAAGACGGTTCGTTTTTTATCGGTTTGATTCACAATAGTGTAGGTCTTACGCTCAATCTGAAAGTAGTGCGTTTCAAATTCTCCATTCACCGCACGCGCCAGAAATACAGGCTCTTTTTCAGATTTGAATTTTGTCGTGATAAGCGTACCCAGATCAAGCGCGAAGGGAATGAATCGTTGCTCATTTGGTTTAAGTCGTTCGAGTAAGGCTTCACCCGCGTAAGCGTCTCCATCGAAGACCGTCAAGGCTCCGCTTTCAAAAGTGAGATTGGAAATATTTTTCAAGCGAACGCTGCTCATTGGACGTTGTGTTGGGTTGCCGGATTCATAGTAAAACGAGACGCGTTCGCCATCCAGTTTTGTTTGAAGGATAGGAATCAAGGCAGAACGATTGCGAAGAACCGTGACAGGCAAATCAATTTTATATTCAAAAAGGTCGCCGATTTCTGTACCTTGCGCTGCGGTGTCAACGCCGGAGTTTTTGCTTGTCAGTGCTTCAGTAATTTTTAATGGAGCACCAAGAACTCGTCCCTTTGTATAAAGCTCTACCGACAAATTAGAATTTGAAGGTAATCTCGCACCCGCAAATCCATTAACCATGACCTCGGCTCCGCCAGCACGGTTTCCCGGTCCTGCCAAAGCTTGCAGGGTCTCTCTTAATGCATCTTCGTTACTCGGGAGATTTTTAATGTCATCCTGTGTCAAGACTGTCGCTGATAAGTTTTGATCTGCTGAAATATCTTCGCTAATTATTTGTGGTTTTAAATGGACACTTTCCTTAATTGGAACTACAGGACGATGGCGATATAAAGGCTGCTGCACAGGCTGAATAAATGAAATTGGGGAGCCAGATACCAGCGACAATTGCACGTTGCTCCAATCCTCTTCGCTGACGTTGTCTACAATTGCCCAGCCTTGAAAAAAAGGCTTGCCGTCTTTATCAAGAACTACCCTGTAATTTGTTTTCCAGATCGGAGCGTCCACGGTGTAACTGACTACCATTTCGCGTGCGCCTTCGCCATCTGATGTAATCGAAATGGTTTTAGAATCGCGCCGTCGTGCGGATGCCGTAGCGTTCGCAAATTCTGAGAGATCGTGCTTCGAGCCTTCATCAAGGATTTTTATTGAATGCACTTCGGATAAATCGAAGCTCTGCAATTCTCCTTTTTCGGTTGAAATGATTAAGGTGCGTGCGGGTAATAATTCTGCGGTTCGACGTTCTTCGACCGTCAGAATTGAACCTGTAGCTGTTGAGGTATTCGTGGTAATGGCAACTTTCGCTCCCTGCAATTGGCGTAAGACGCTGGACATTCCGCCCATCGTGCTGCTGTTTGTCGCAGCTTCTACCGTGAATGGAATTTCGCCAAGCCGTGCTGAAGGCGGCGCTGAAGAATTATAACTGACAGCGCCAATTCTTCCTTTGCCCAGATCAAGCACAACCAATGATTTCAGTATGTCGTCAACTTGTGATTGCTTGAAGGCGAGATTAATTTCTGCATGTCCCCTGACTGTCCCGCGTCGTTCGAAATAGGCTACACCGTTAGAGTAAAGAATCACTCGCGTTAAAGGGAGCGCAGGATTCGGATTGATGATTGCTGAATTGTCCGCAATTGGTTTCAGTTGACTTCGTTTTTTCAGTTGCGCGTTGGCTGAAAAAGTAAGTAATAAGAACAGTGAAAAAAAGGCTAAGTGCTTCATGAAAATTCTCCCGTTAGAAGTAAATCTATCAATTTTTGTGAAATTGAGGGAACTGGGTTTTATGAAGCCTTGCAAGGTTCGGTTCGTATACGAGTCACGCACGGAATCCGTTACAACCTTATATTACATTTTTTTATTTTTATTTTTTACTGCGAAAAAACTTATAATTTCCGATCAAATTTGAATTCCTTTACACCTTTTGCCAGTTCTGCCTGAAGCCGTTCCTGCTCTGCTTCCGCCGCTTTTGTTTCTTTGGTAATTTGCTCAAGACGCGTTTCCTGCGCATTAGCTTTGGCGATGTAGCGCGTAATTAACTGCTTCTGTGGCTGAGAAAATGTGACAAAGGCGCTGGGAGCGCACGCGGCTCGCGTGCTGCGCTGCGTTTACGCGAGCATGATTGAAAAGAATGATAGCGGGAAAAAGCTCAAAGACTCGCTTTTTCGCACGCGAGCCGCGTGCGCTCCCAGCGAGCTACAAGTCATTCGCACCAGGCCAGCCAGGAATGCCCTTCGCTGCTTTTACCGCACGAACAACAGCCTGCGCCATCGCTTCAGCGGCTAACGCTCCAAGCAAAGTCACGTTCGCAGGCGTCGCGGATTTTCCTGTCGCCAGCGCGAAAATCGTGTCTCCATCAAACATTGTGTGCGCCGGATTTATCGTCCGCGCAAAGCCATCGTGCGCCATTTGCGCGATTTTCTGGCACTGAGCTTTGTCGAGCTTGGCGTTGGTGGCGACTACGCCAATGGTTGTGTTCGTCCCGCCTAGAATCAGAGGCGGATTGTCTCCGCGCAAAATCGCGTTCATCGTTCCCATCAATTTTTTACCGTCGGTGGTACGCGCTCCAGCGATTAATTTTCCGTTCTCAAAAATATCTCCGACGGCGTTGACGGCGACGATGGCTCCGATGATGAATCCGTTTGGCAATTTAATTGAAGCCGTCCCGATGCCGCCTTTCATCGCACGATTGCCGCCAAATAATTTTCCGACCGTAGCGCCCGCACCCGCGCCAGCATTGCCTTCGGCTGGCATTTTGTCCGAAGCATTTTTGCAGGCTTCGTATCCGGCATTCGCATCAGGGCGAATTTTTGCATCGCCGACACCGAGGTCGAACAAAATTGCAGCGGGTACGAGGGGCACTTTCGCTACGCCCACGTCGTAGCCGATGCCGCGTTCTTCTAAATATTTGACTACGCCCGTCGCGGTGTCGAGACCGAAGGCGCTGCCGCCGGAAAGCACAATTGCGTGAATTTGCTGCACCAGATTTTTAGGATCAAGCAAATCCGTTTCGCGCGTGCCGGGAGCCGCGCCGCGCACGTCTACGCCCGCCACTGCGCCCGCTTCGGTGAGGATGACGGTGCACCCTGTCGGGCGACGCTTGTCGGTGAAATGTCCAACTTTGATGCCTGCAATATCGGTGATGGAAGATTTAGGATTTGCCTGTGCGAGCATAGAAAAATTTGTTGCGAAGGGAAGCGCGAGCGCTGTACGCAGGATGTCGCGGCGAGAGAGATTATCTTTGGAGTTTTCGTTTGACATCTTCGTGAAGGATTTCCAGAACCTGATGTGGTTGAATGTTAGCGAGTGCCTCATTGACTTCATCCATCATTAAGGCATGAGTTGTAAGCCGATTATTGAACGCCCTCAGTACAATAATTGCGATAGTATATTTGGTAAGATTCTGTTGGTGCTGAATATTAGTGTCGCTGGTGAGCATTACATCAAATTGCTCTTGCGCAATCGTAAGTAACTGACCGTTCAATAAATCAGCCCAGCCCAATTCAAACGTTGTGGTCACTTCGTGATCTGGTAAATACCTTCGCAACCGACGATCAAGATTGTGATCCAGCAAAATCCTCAAGCGGCCTCCAGATAATGAGTGAGTTGCTCCTGTGCTAACTCAATTACCGCGATGGCTTGTTCACGAGAAACTCCTGGAAAACCTTCAAGAAAATCATCAATGGATTCTCCGCCTTCCAGATAATCAAATAAATTCTGGATTGGTACGCGTGTTCCTTTGAAGCATGGCTGACCGCTGAGACGCTCAGGGTGAATCGAAATTACATTTGAAATTTTAGCGTAGGGTTTATTCATTAATTAATTCTCCTTTCGTTGGAAATTCTCAACGGTTCTTTAAGTATTTATAAATTATAACAACGATTGCTTACACAAAGTAAATTATTTGGCTTTCCCTTCAACTAAGCTCACCAGCATTCCCACCGCAAATACGACGACACAACCGATCACGTTGTACCAGAGAAAACTGATCTTAGAATAATTTCCGACGACGGCGACGGAGATGATTCCGGCGATTAACCCGATGAATGCGCCATTGCCAGTAGCGCGTTTGGTGCCAATAGCCAGGACGAAAACGCCGAGCAGGGAACCGTAAAAAAATGATCCGAATTTATTGACGACTTCGATGAGCGAGCCGAGGCGCGAGGCGTACAGGGCGACAATGCAGGCGAAGATTCCCCACAATCCTGTGGACAGTTTTGCAACCTTTAAATACTGAGAATCGCTGGCGGTCGTATTGACGTGACGGCGATAAAAATCAATCACAGTCGCAGTCGAAAGCGCACTTAGTTCGGCAGAAATTGAAGACATCGCGGCGGCGAAAATTGCGGCGATAATTAAGCCGACAACTCCGGCGGGCATATAGGTTGTGACGAAGGTCGGGAAGATGTAATTGACATCGCTGAACGTTGAAGAGTTATTTGATTTCTTAATGACTTCGGCGGCGTTCTTGCGAAGGTCATTAATTGTTTTGTTGGCGGCGACGTAATTTTGTTTCGCCGTTTCTGCATTTTCAGCTTTCGAGAAATTTATGGCTTCTTTTTCACGGACGGAAAACGCCTGCGCAAATTGTGACTCCAATTTTTCGTAATCTGCTTTGTAAGGGCTTTGCTGGATTTTGGCTACATCGTCCGCTTTGAAAATCATCGGCGGTTGGACAAACTGATAAAAAACAAAAACCATCACGCCAATAAATAAAACTCCGAATTGCATAGGGATTTTGACGAATGCGGACATCAACAACGAGGTTTTTCCTTCGCTAATCGAACGCGAAGTCAGGAAGCGTTGCACCTGACTTTGATCGCAACCGAAATAGGAAAGAAATAAAAATAACGCCGCAATGATGCCTGACCAAAAAGTATACGTTTCGTTGAGATTGAAACTGAAATCTACGGTTTTTAATTTGCCAGCCGCACCTGCCAAATGCAGCGCGTCGCTCATCGAAACAGTCGCGGGGAATTGGCTGACGATGACGTAACAGCAGACGCCCATCCCCACGAAAATCACGACCATTTGCTTGACGTCAGTCCACGTCACAGCCTGGACTCCGCCGAACATGGTGTAAATTACCGTCGTCAATCCCATCACCAAAACTGTCGTTGTTTCGTTCCACCCCAGCACAATAGATAAAATCACCGAAGGCGCGGAAATAATGACGCCGCATGACATGCCGCGCTGAATTAAAAACAGAAAACTGGCTAAGGCGCGTGTCTTCGCATCGAAGCGGCGTTCCAGATATTCGTATGCCGTATAAACTTTGGCGCGGTAGAAAAAAGGGACTACGGTGACGCACAAAATAATCATCGCAATCGGCAAGCCGAAATAAAATTGCACGAAGCGCATGCCGTCGTTGTAGGCCTGTCCGGTCGCGCCGACCAGCGTAATCGCCGAAAGCTGCGTCGCCATGACCGACAATCCGACCGCCCACCACGGGAGGCTGCGATTGGCGAGAAAATAACCTTCGACTTCGGTGCTTTTTTTAGTGAGCCGTAATCCGTCGTACACGATGTAGACGAGATAAGCCGCGACGATAATCCAGTCAAGAGTTTTCATAAATTTGTTTTGCAGAAGCCCGCACGCAGTAAGGGCGTTGGTCCGCAATAGGTACGCACACCCTTACTGCGTGCGGGCTTCTGCATTTTGCTTTTACTCAAATGCCTTCATAAACATCCAAAGTGAAGAAATCACGATCACGAGAAATACTACAACAGCGAGGTAGACACGATTCCAATAAGGGTATTCTTGTTCTTCAGGTTTTTCCATATTTAATCCCTTTGCATGTTCATTAAATCGTCAAAAATTTGTTGCTCAACTGCACGCGCTTCGACCTCGAATTCATTGTGGTGATACGCCAAATTCAGGGAACGATGTTCTTTGTACATCCGCCCCCACTTGCTTACATAAGCAGCACGAAATTTCCATTTGCCGTGACTTTGGAATTGTACACTGTGTGTGACTTCGTGTCCGATGAGCGCGATGCCTGCGATGGAATCTGGATCAAAAAATCCAGGTTTGAAAAAAATATGATTGCCGTCCGTAAAGGCTGCGGCGTCCATCGTGACGTAAAAAGGAATGCCGTGAAAAATTCGAATCTGGTCAAGATCGAAGTCAGGAAAATACGGTGCGAGAATTTTTTTGACGTGTTCAGGCAACGGTGTTGCGTTAGATTTCTTCGCCCTGAAAATTCTCGTCCGTTTAGCCATTCGCCAAATTCTCCAAGGCTTCTCCGGTCAAGCGATACACTGTCCATTCGTTCATCGGTTTCGCGCCGAGTGATTCATAAAATTCAATCGAAGGTTTGTTCCAGTTCAGCACTGCCCATTCCAGTCTGCCGCAATTTCTTTCCTGCGCGAGTTTCGCTAAATGTGCGAGCAGCGCTTTGCCATAGCCTTTGCCGCGATGTTCGGGGTCAACAAATAAATCTTCCAGATAAATTCCCGGCTTGCCGACGAAGGTCGAAAAATTGTGGAAAAATAAGGCAAATCCTACGGGTTCGTTGTTTTCGTAGGCGATTACCGTTTCAGCATAGCGCCGCTCGCCGAATAAAACTTCACGCAATCCGTCTTCAGTCGCAACGACTGCATCCATAAGTTTTTCATATTCAGCCAGTTTTTTGATGAACGAAAAAATCAACGGAACATCGTCAATTGTCGCGGATTTGATTTCTAAATCTGACATAATTAATTTTGAAAATTGGAGATAGTTTTTGATAACGATTCAGCAAAATAATCTACCAGATGCTGCGTCAACATTCTAAAAGCAGTTTCGAGTACAGTCGAGTAGCGCTCGTCATTCGTGTCAATAATCAACGGTGGTAATCCTGCGCGTTCAATCTGAAAACTTGCCGCGAGCATCGCCGTTTCCAAATTTGCTTGAGCGAATGGTTGCAAATCCAGCAGGCGCAAATATACGAGCGCAGCCTGTTCGATGGCATTCATTTCTGCGAAGCCTTCGGTTGAAAACCATCCCAGTGCATTGTCGAGTAAACGCGGCAACATTTCATGTAAAGGCGGGTCATGTGCCGGATTTATTGGAGGAATATCAATGCTACGAAATTTATTTTCGGCAGAGGTGAGCAAGTGATTAACGGTCAAAAGATGCAGGATAGTTAAGGTTGATTGTGCTTCGGCGGCGAGTTTTGAAACGAATTGCGCAGCGGCGAGAAAATTTTTGGAGGTAACTTCAGAGCTGATAGAAAGCAGTTGCCGTTCACGAATTCTTGAGATGACTTCAGGTTGTGATTTTACTTTTTGCCATTCCTCACGAACCTGCAAAATGCCTGTCCGCCAATCGCCTGACGAGCGTAAATTATCTTTGTAAATTGGAAGTTCCATCTTCTGTACGCCCTTACTTCATACAGGCTTCTGCCTTATTCGGCACGCAGGATTCCCAGCGGCTTCTTAATCATTACATCCCAGCTTGAAGCCACTCCGATAATTGCTACAAGGATCAATGTTAGCAACACTCCAAATAAATTAATTAACGGCGCGAATGACCAGGTGATTTCCAGCGCGTATTTACTGACTGACCAGCTCAAAATGATGGCGGCGAGTGATCCGATTAATCCTGCCAGTAAGCCAATCACGCCGTACTCAATCAGCGTAATCAGTACAATCAATTTTCGCTTCGCACCCAATGTTTTCAGGATCGCGGATTCATACAACCGATGATATTTTGTCATCGCAATGGAGCCAATCAAAATCAATAACCCACTCAGGAACACAAAGCCTCCAACGAAGGTCACGGCGATAGTGACGGTATTAATGACTTTGCCAGCGGCTTCTAAAATATCACGGACATCAATCACGGAAATGTTGGTAAATTTATCCAGCAGTGTCTTTTGAAAGTTGACGCGAGCGGCTCCCGGCGGTGGAGCTTTGACGGCGGTAATCAACATTTGCTGTGGCAGATTATCCAGTGTGCCAGGTCGGAAGACGATGAAAAACCCAAGCCGCACATTGCGCCAATCTACGCGGCGGATGCTGGTGACTTTGGCGGTGAAGCGGCTTCCCGCTAAGTCAAAAGTCATCGAATCTCCGAGGTTGATTTTCAGTTCGTTATGGATCATTTCTTCGATGGAAATTTCAGGTTCTGTGGCGGGCGTGTTATCCCAGAATTTTCCGGCAATCAGTTTTTCATTCGTATCAAGATAGTCACGATACGTCATCACATAATCGCGTGAAATCATTCCGCGATTTTCGGATTTGTCATTTGAATCAACATTGACAGGCTTGGCGTTGAGTTCGGCGATTCTTCCGCGCAACGTTGGAATCAGTACAGGCTTGGTTCCCAGCGAAGATTGAATCGTCGTAGCAACGGCTTCGCGGTCGTTTGGTTTGATGTCAATCAGGTACATATCTGCGGCGTCGGAACCTAAATTCAAATTAAATTCTTCGAGCAAATTGGCTTGTAATAAACGTACAGAAATAATAAAAAACGCGCCGAGTCCGACGGCTAATAAAATCACTTTCGTTTGATTGCCGGGGCGATACAGCGAATTAATTCCTTGTCGCAAAACAAACGAATCAAGATGGCGGAAGCGTTTGACGAAGCGAATTAATAATGTTCCCGCGCCATTTAAAATCAAAGTCGTCGCGGCTAAGCCTACCAAAAATATTGCGCCGATTTTCAGCGATCCGGCTTGCCATCCGGCTAAGGCCAGCAAAGCAATCAGAACGGAACCGCCAACGATAATCGGCAAATAATCAAAGCTCACAGCCGCAGAATCGCTTCGATTCCACACAGATTTTAGCTTTTGCCATAAGGTTCCCAGAAAAGTTTTATGAACTACATCAGTGGCGCGTAAAACCAGAATTGGTTTGATATTTCGGATTTCAAGTAACGGCAGTGCGGCAAACAAAATGGCAATTAAAATGCCAATGGCGAAGCCTTGCGTGATAGCTCCCCACGTCAATCCGATTTGAATGTCGGGTGGAATTTTATCAGCGAGATAGCGCGGCAGTAACGTCAACGTGAGCTTGGCGAGCGCGACGCCAAGGATGCTTCCGATCAATCCCAACGCGAGAACCTGCACTAAATAGGTTCCCAGTACGAGTGAATTTTTTCCGCCCAAGCATTTCATCACCGCGACGGTTTTGATTTTTTGCTGAATGAAAACGCGAGTCACGCTGGAAATACCGATGCCTCCGAGAACTAGAATAATCAGCCCGATTAAGCTCAGAAAATTTTCGACTTGCGTGAAAGAATCCGCCACCCGATTTTCAGCATCACGGAACGAACGCACACTAATCAATGGGTTTGCTTTGACTTCTTCTTTCAGGCGTTTGGTTAGATTTTCCGCCGCGCCTTCTTTGGTTTTGAATTGCACTTTGTAGCGGGCACGAGCGCTTGGCCCCGTAAGTCCCGCTTCTACTACGTCGTCGTAGTTAGCAAAAATTCTTGGACCAAGACTGAACCCCGTCAGCGTATTTCCCGGTTCGCGTTCAATCGTCCCGCGAATGGAAAATTCCAGCTTTCCGATTTTGACTTGATCTCCGATTTTGAGATTCAGTTGTTGCAATAATTCCGGTTTGACGAGGATGCCGCGATCTTTGAGCAGTGCGTGATCGTAGCCTTGCCCATTGCTCAAAATCATTTCTCCATAAAACGGAAATGGCGCTTGTACGGCGCGGAGTTCGACTTGCTTTGATGCGACATCAGGATTATTCAGCGGTCGCAACATCGTGGCTAATTCGATAGATTCGGCGTGTCCGAGGACTTCGGCGGATTGGTAATATTTGGCAAGAATCGTTTTTGTTTCGTCATTGAGCGGCGTGCTGGAAGTGACCTGTACATCTGCCGCAAGTAACGTCTGTGCCTGACGCGAAACGGAAGCGCGAATGTTTTGGACTACGGAGCGCAGGCTGATGATGGAGCCGACGCCAATAGCGATGCAGAGGAAGAAAAATAACAGCCGATACCACGAAGCCCGAATTTCACGATACGCCATGCGAAGAATAAATTTCATAGGCGAGTATCATAACCGATTCAAATTCCAGCCGCACAAGCGATATGAAATTTTTATGAGATGATGCGATGATTGACACATTGCGAGGCGCATGCAAGGCTTAGTTTGAAAATAAAAAATATTGGTTTGAAAAAATTATGTGGATTGTAAGACTGGCTTTGCAGCGTCCTTACACGTTTGTGATAGCGGCGCTGCTCATTTCGATATTTGGCGTAGTGACAATCAATCGGATGTCTACGGACATTTTTCCTGAAATTGATATTCCGATTGTAGCTGTGATTTGGAACTACAATGGAATTTCCGCTGAAGAGATGGAAAAACGCATTGTCACGTCGCACGAACGCGGTTTGACGACGACGGTCAACGATATTGAGCATATTGAATCGCAATCGCTCAACGGCGTCTCGGTCATCAAAGTTTTCTTCCATCCCGGTGCAAAAATCGAAGGCGCAGTCGGGCAAATTGCAGCAATGTCACAATCCATTTTGCGCATCCTGCCGCCGGGGACGACGGCTCCGTTTATTGTGCGCTACAACATTTCGAATGTCCCGATTTTACAGGCGAGCGTCGGCAGCGACACGCTTTCTGAACAGCAGCTTTACGATCTCAGCCAGAATTTTATTCGCACCCAATTGGCAACAGTGCAGGGCGCTTCGATTCCTGTTCCCTACGGAGGCAAACCGCGTCAGGTGATGGTGGATATTGATGCGCAGGCGTTGTATGCCAACAATCTTTCGGCGACGGATATTGCCGCTGCGTTGAGCGTCCAAAATTTAATTCTGCCCGCCGGAACCGCCAAAGTTGGAGCGCGTGAATATAACGTGCGCTTGAACAGCAGCCCCGAATCCATTGCCGGATTGGGCGATTTGCCGATCAAGCAAGTTGGCAACACGACAATTTATTTACGCGATGTAGCGCAGGTGCGCGACGGTTCACAGGTGCAGCAAAATATCGTGCGGCAAAACGGCAAACGCGCGGCGCTGATTACAATTTTGAAAAGCGGCGGCGCGTCTACGCTGGATATTGTCAATCGCGTGAAGCAGGCGTTGCCAAAGATTTTGTCTACGTTGCCACCGGAACTGAAAGTGAATCTGTTATTCGATCAATCGGTATTCGTCCGCTCCGCAATTAATGGCGTGATGTTTGAAGCGCTGATTGCCGCGTGTCTGACGGCGGCGATGATTATGTTATTTCTTGGCAGTTGGCGCAGTACGCTAATTGTGACGATTTCAATCCCGCTTTCGATTTTATGTTCGCTGATTGTGCTGAATTTATTAGGGCAAACATTGAATGTGATGACATTGGGCGGACTGGCTTTGGCAGTAGGAATTTTGGTAGATGACGCGACCGTCGAAATCGAAAATATTCATCGCAATCTGGGGCAAGGCAAGCCGTTGAAAGAGGCAATTCTGGACGGCGCACAGCAAATCGCCGTTCCCGCATTTGTGTCTACGCTGGCAATTTGTATCGTCTTCGTTCCGGTCATATTTTTAAGCGGTGCAGCGAAATCCCTGTTCACACCACTGGCGATGGCGGTCGTGTTTGCCATGATGGCTTCGTATCTGCTTTCACGAACGTTGATTCCGACGATGGTGATGTATTTGTTGCGCAAAGAAGCCAGCAGCTATCAGGCCGATGGCGAATTTATCGCGCACTCCACTGACATCATTGGACGCTTTCACAACAAATTCAATCACCGCTTTGAACGGTTCCGTGCGCGTTATCAAGGGATGCTTGAATGGGCGCTTGCGCATCGGCGAATAGTCACAATTTCGTTCCTGCTATTTTGCTTTGGCTCATTTTTATTCCTGCCATTCCTCGGCGAAGATTTTTTCCCCAATGTGGACGCCGGACAATTCCGCCTGCACGTGCGTACACCTGCGGGAACGCGCATCGAAGAAACCGAACGAACCTTTGGCGAAGTCGAAGACGCGATTCGCCGCATCGTACCCAAAGAAGAATTGAACCTGATTTTAGACAACATCGGACTTCCTTCAATTGGCATCAATTTAGCGTATTCCGACAGCGCGACCGTTGGTTTATCAGATGGCGAAATTTTAGTTTCGCTCAATGAAAATCATCGTCCAACGCCAGAATACATTCGGCAGCTGCGCGTGGAATTAAAGAAGCAATTTCCACAACTCACATGTTTCTTCCAACCTGCCGACATCGTTAGCCAGATTCTAAATTTCGGATTACCAGCGCCAATTGACATTCAAATTGTTGGACGCGATCAAAAAGGAAATTATGCCATTGCGCGACAGATTGAAGAACGTGTTTCACGCATTCCCGGCACAGCCGATGTGCATTTGCATCAGGTCGTAGACGCGCCGGAACTCCGCATCAACGTTGATCGCACCAAAGCGGAGCAGGTTGGATTGACACAGCGCGATGTAGCCAGTTCGGTACTGACTACGCTCAGTTCCAGCGGACAAACTGCGCCAAGTTTCTGGCTCAATCCTGAAAATGGTGTGAGCTATTTCGTCGCAGTGCAAACACCGCAATACAAAATGGATTCGGTGGCAGCGTTGATGAATACGCCGATCACGAGCAACGCCGCACCCGCGCCGCAACTACTTAGCAACCTCGCTACGGTAGAACATGAGACGACGCTGGCGGTGGTGAATCATTATAATGTGCAGCCGACGCTGGATGTGTACGCGAATGTGCAGCGGCGCGATTTAGGCGGCGTCGCCCGCGAAATTGATAAGGTAATCGCAGAGTTGCAACCAAAACTCCCGCGTGGCAGTACTATAGTTATGCGCGGTCAGGTCGAAAGCATGCGCTCTTCATTTGTGGGGCTGGGGCTGGGCTTGGTCTTCGCAATTTTACTGGTATATTTTTTGATGGTCGTGAATTTTCAATCATGGCTTGATCCGTTCATTATTTTGATGGCGTTGCCCGGAGCACTCGCCGGGATTTTGTGGATGCTATTTGTTACGCAAACGACGATCAGTGTGCCAAGTTTGATGGGCGCGATTATGTGCGTCGGTGTTGCCACTGCGAACAGTATTTTGCTGGTGACGTTCGCCAACGAACAACGATTGTTAGGACAGGACGCCATCACTGCGGCTCTGTCCGCAGGCTTCACGCGCCTGCGACCAGTGCTGATGACAGCAGCGGCGATGATTATCGGAATGCTGCCAATGGCGTTGGGTTTCGGTGAAGGTGGTGAACAAAATGCACCACTCGGACGCGCCGTGATTGGCGGCTTGCTGATTGCGACGTTTGCCACTTTATTTTTTGTTCCAGTGATTTACAGCGTATTGCGACGTAAGCAACCTGTGAAGCAAACGAATGCAAATGAAATTGACGCGACTTCGTTGGGGGTCCTTAACCAAAATGCAGAAGCCCGCACGTAGTCAGGGCGTCGTCACATTAAACGCCCTTACTACGTGCGGGCTTCTGCAAACCGTAACCGATGAATTCAAATCCTAACCCTAAAAGAATTTCCAAAACCGCCATCACAGGCGTACTACTTCTGCTCGCCATCCTGCTGGTGATCGGAATTCTCCCGCGTCTGAAACGTCGTTCTGAATTGTCCGCCTTGGCGAATGAGCAGGCGCAATCGCTCCCCATCGTTAATGTGCAAAAGCCGCGCGAAGGAGAAGCGACGAATGAATTGGTATTACCCGCTACGACACAGGCGGTGCAGGATGCGATTATTAATGCGCGCAGCACAGGCTACGTGAAACGATGGATTGCAGGCTTGGGGCAAAGTGTAAAAGCCGGAGAATTGCTGGCGGAAATTATTGCGCCCGAAAGCGATCAGGCGCTACGCGAAGCCAGTCAACAGGTATTAGAAGCCGGACAAGTAGTCAATCAGGGGCAAGCCGAACTTGCCCAGGCACAGGCCAGCGTTGAGCAGGCGCAAGCGGCGCTGAAACAAGCGCAAACAAATCTTGAATTGGCGCGAGTCAATCTTCAACGATCAAAAACCTTGGCGAGCGAAGGAATTGTTGCGCATCAGGATACGGACGATAAGCAGGTAGTCTTTGATGTGCGTAAGGCCGATGTCGAAGCGGCGCAGGCATTGATCCGCGCCCGTCAATCTACCGTTCGTGCTGAGCAGGCTGTGATTCAATCCCGTCAGTCCAACGTCGGCGGAAAGCAGGCGAATGTGCAGCGTCTGCGAGAACTAAAATCTTTCGAGCAGGTCAGAGCGCCATTCGCGGGAGTCGTTACCGCGCGAACGCTTGAAGTCGGTGCCTTAGTAAACGCGAGTGGCGGAACTTCAGCGAATCCGGGGCTGTACCGCATCTCGAAAATTGATACGATTCGCACGTGGGTGAATGTGCCGCAAACCTACATCACGGCCATAAAATTAGGCGTTCCCGCGACCGTTCACGTTAAAGAAATGCCGGATGAAAAATTCATCGGAAAAATCGCCAGCACCGCGAATGCCATTGATCCGGCGACGCGGACTTTATTGACCGAAGTGCGTGTTGAAAATCCCCGCCACAAGTTAATGCCGGGAATGTCCGTACAGGTAAAATTATCGCTTCCCTCGGATTCGCGTGCGTTGTTGATTCCGGTCAGCGCTCTCGTCGTCAACGCCAAAGGTACGCAAGTTCTGATCGTCGGAGAAAATCATAAAGTGCAGGAAATCAAAGTGGAAGTCGGGCGAGATTTCGGCAAAGACATAGAAATTCTCTCTGGGCTGACAGCCGATTCCCCCGTTATTCTCAATCCGTCAGATGCCTTGCACGAAGGCACAGACGTGCAGGTGTCAAAGCCTAAGCAATAATCAAAATAGTCAAAATTCAAAGTGCATTTATTTAGGCTCCAGCGGAGCCACATATTTATAGCAAGGGCATAATTATTACCTCCAAGCTCCAGAAGAGCGACATCTAATCTGCCGCTCCTCTGGAGCTTGGAAATAAAATACATCCTGTTGCTATAAATATGTCGCGCCGCTGGCGCTGAATTTTCGGTCAGGTATATTTTGATAAATAGTTAATTTCTTGATTATCTACTTCTTAATAGTTAGGATCGTAACTATGAAAAGTAGCACTGAAAAGCAACTGGCTTCGCAGGATCGGCGGGAAAGTTTTTTCGCACAATATGTTCGACCGAATCGGAAAAAGATCAAAGAATTTCATACGCCATCGGTGGAGTTAATTTTCAATCTTTTATTAACGAATGATGTGCTGACTTCGCACCTGATGCCGAATATCACGAAGCATAATCTTTCGCTGAGCGCTTTTAATATTTTGGGAATTCTAACGCGCATTGAGGATGAAGGATTAGCGTTGTCAGAGTTGAGCGAATTGCTGATCGTGAGCCGCGCAAATATCACTGGTTTAGTAGATAGCCTTGAACAGCGTGGCTTAGTCGAACGAACGTATCCATCAGAAGATCGAAGAATGCGGTTGGCGAAAATTACTTCGTCAGGGGAAGCGTTAGTCCAGGAAATTTTGCCTGTCCATTATGAAGCGATCAAAGCGACGTGTAGTGGATTGAGCGCAACCGAACGCGCAACCTTAATCGAATTACTGACGAAGCTCCGTGGTACGCATAAAACTTCTTATATTTCTGGCGCTGCGAAAGGGGGCAAAAAATGAAGTGCGATATTTCTTGTGCAAGAGTCATCACCGTACTGATTTTATTGACTGGAATTGTTTTTGCGCAAACTCCTGTGCCAGGAAAAAATACAACTGATGCGCCGTCTACTGCAAAAGCCGCGAATGAAAAATTTGCGTTAGGAATTTTACAGGCGGTGAAGCTCGCGGCAGATAACAGTTTCAAATCACAGCTTGCGCACGAAAAAATTGCTGAAGCTGTCGGACGTTCAGAAATCTCCCGCGCCAAATTATTACCCAATATTTACGGCTCTGTCGTGCAACGAAATCAGACCATCAATCTGGCTGCGCTCGGCTTCAAGGCCGGGTCGTTTCCGGGCTTTAGTTCCAGTCTGGTTGGCCCTTTTAATACCTTCGATGCGCGGGCGCAATTTGTCCAAAGTATTTTTGATTTCCCGGCGCTTCGCAAATATCGGGAAGGGCAGGCGGACGTGCAATTGTCCACGTTGGAAGAGCACATGGTACGCCAGCGAATCTCTGTCAAAGCGGCGTTGTATTACCTGAATTATCTCAGCGCCGATAAAGAAATTGAGGCGGCAAATAGTGATTTGAATCTCGCGGAAAGCCTGCTGAAATTAGCACAGGATCAAAAGCAGGCGGGCGTGGCGACGGGTGTAGACGTGACGCGCGCCGACAATCGCATGGCACAAGCCCAGGTAAAATTATCACTCGCCCAAACACAGGCGAATGAAGCACGATTATTACTATTGCGCATCACCGGATTATCACTTGGCACGGAACTGGTGTTGACGGATTCGCTTAGTTATAAACCAGTGCAAGTTCCGGTATTGGAAGAGGCGATTGCGATAGCTAACAAAGAGCGCAGCGAAATCAAAGTTGCCGAAGCCGCCATCAAAGTCAAAGAATGGAAGGTTTCAGCGGCGAAAGCCGAACGCCTGCCGTCGCTGGAATTTATTGCCGATTATGGCGAAAACGGCAACACGCCGATTACCAATACTTTTGCGACGCATACGGTAGCTGTGCAATTGAAAGTGCCGATTTTCAATGGCGGACTGACGAAAGGACGGGTCAGCGAAGCGCAGAGTCAGCAGCGTCAAATGATTTTGCAACTTGCCGATGTTCGCAATCAAGTCGAACAGGAAGTGCGGCAGGCGTGGCAATCATTGACGACGACGCAACAAGTGATGGCAGCGCAACGCTCGCTGGCGCTGGCGGAAAAAGAATTGACGATGGCGCGAGACCGCTTTGCCGCAGGTGTTGCGAACAATTTAGAAATCATCAACGGACAAACGGCGCTGACGAATGCGCGTGAAAACGAAGTCAGCGCGTTAGCACAGTATTACGCCGCACGAATAAATTTAGCTGCATCGCAGGGCAGAGCGGAGTCATTTTAAGCGGGTATAGACAGGATGGACAAGATGAACAGGATTTGCAAAGACATAATATTGACAGAGGTTTCAGACGCATCTTGTCCATCCTGTTAATCCTGTCTAAGCCGTCTTACTTTCTTTTAGGCAATTATTTTTTATTTAGGAATTTTATGGAAAAGACTGAAAATATAAATCCAGACAACGCCAGAAAAGCGAAGCTCCGACGCGCAATAACGCTCTTCATCGTCGCGGTTGGATTGTTGGTCGGCGCGATTTACGGCATCCGCTATTACCTCTATGCCAAAGCGCATGAATCCACCGACGACGCCTTCATTGAAGGTCGAGTGATTCAGGTCAATCCAAAAGTCAGCGGGCAAATTGTCAAAGTTCATGTCAGCGATAATCAGGCGGTGAAAGAGGGAGATTTGCTGCTGGAAATTGATGCCCGCGATCAGGAAGCGCGGCTGGCACAGGCGAAGGCCAGCTTGAGCGCTGCCGCCGCCAAACAGAAAACTGCGCAGGCAGGCGTCGCGCTGACGAAAGCTGCTGCGAGCGGAACAATTCAGCAAGCGACTTCAGGCGTTTCGGCTGCGACTTCAGCCGTAGCCAGTGCGCAATCGCAAGTGGCAGCCAACCGCGAAAAAGCCATCCAATCCCGCGAAGCCATCAACGCTGCGCAAGCGATGGTGAAAGAAGCGCAATCACAAGTCACCGCAATTGAAGCCGAAGCCAAACGTGCCAACGCGGACATTCAACGCTACAGCCAGCTTTATGAACGCGACGAAATTTCCAAACAATCATTGGATCAAGTGACGGCTGCGGCACAATCCGCAAATGCGCAGGTGCAGGCGGCGCGAGATCGTGTCGCCATGTTGCAGGCGCAGGTCAAACAATCGCAATCGGCAGCGGCGTTGGCGGACGTGAACATTCGACAATCCGAAAATCAGGTGAATACGGTACAGGCGCAAGTCGGCGAAGCGCGTGGAAGATTAACACAGGCGGCGACCGCTCCGCGCCAGATTGAAGTCAATCAGGCACAAGTGAGCGAAACTTCTTTTTCCATTGAACAAGCAAAAGCCGCAGTCGAACAGGCGGAATTACAACTCTCGTACACCAAAATTTATGCGCCGCAAAACGGGCGTGTGACGCGCAAATCTGTTGAAGCGGGAAGCTTCGTACAGGTTGGTCAAGCGCTGATGGCGATTGTGCCGAGCGAGCTTTGGGTCGTTGGGAATTTCAAAGAAACACAGCTTGACCAGATTCATCCCAATCAATCGGTTGAAATCAAAATTGACGCCTTTCCCAGCAAAACTTTCAAAGGACATGTGGACAGCATCCAGCGCGGTACGGTTCACATTTCAGCATGATGCCGCCCGAAAATGCGACGGGAAATTACGTCAAAGTGGTGCAGCGTGTACCCGTGAAAATTGTTTTTGATGAACATCCAGAAGCGCAGTTTCCGATTGGCCCTGGCATGTCTGTCGTGCCTGAGGTCAAAATAAAATGAGTGCTGAGGCGACAATCAGCGCCGCCGCGTGGAAACCCAAAGCGAATCCGTAGTTAATTTCTCTGGCGGTGATGGCGGCGACGTTTATGGAGGTGCTGGACACTTCGGTAGCGAACGTTTCTTTGTCGCACATTGGCGGCACGCTTTCTGCCAGCACTGATGAAGCGACGTGGGTGCTGACCAGCTATCTGGTTTCCAACGCAATTATCTTACCGGCGACGGGCTGGCTCAGTAGTTTCTTCGGACGCAAACGATTATTGATTAGCTGCATTGTTATTTTCACGTTGGCTTCGGCTTTGTGCGGAGCCGCAAACAGTCTCGGTGTCTTGATTTTTGCTCGAATCCTGCAAGGTATTGGCGGAGGCGTTCTACAACCGACAGCGCAATCTGTGATGATGGAAAGTTTTCCGGTTGAAAAGCGCGGACAGGCAATGGCTGTATATGCGATGGGTGTCATCGTAGCGCCGATCATCGGGCCGACGTTAGGCGGTTGGATCACGGACAATTATTCGTGGCGCTGGATTTTTTATATCAATATCCCTGTTGGAATTTTCGCCGTGATGATGGCGCGTGCTTTTATCGAAGACCCGCCGTACCTGAATCGTAACGTCCGCAATCAGACTGATTATATTGGCTTTTCTTTGATGGCAATTTTTTTGGGGACGGCGCAAATCGTCCTCGACAAAGGGCAGCAGGAAGACTGGTTTTCGTCTTCATTGATTTGCTGGTTGACAGTCATTGCCGTCGTTACCTTTATCGCGTTCATTTATCAGGAATTGCACACGGCAGAGCCGATTGTTGATCTGCGCGTTTTTCGTGACCGGAATTTTGCCAACGGCATGTTGATGATGGCAGTGGTCGGAGCCGTGATGTTTTCGACCACCGCTGTGCTGCCGCTCTTCCTGCAATCCTTGATGGGGTACTCGTCGGTACAAAGCGGTTTGGCTGTGAGTCCACGCGGTATCGGTTCTTTTATTTCCATGATTGTCGTAGCGCGATTAGTCGGAAAAATTGAAGCGCGAATTTTGATCAGCATCGGGTTTGCGATGCTGGGGCTTTCCGTTTTCTGGCTCAGCGGTTTGACTCTCGAAGTGTCACAATCAAACATTATCTGGCCGAATATTGTGAATGGTTTTTCAATGGGATTCATTTTCATCCCGATGTCTACGATGTCACTCGGCACGTTGGTCCGCGAACAAATTCCTAACGCCACAGGCATTTCCAGTCTGATGCGCAACCTCGGTGGTGGAATTGGGATTTCAGCCGCAACGACCATGTTGGCACGCGGTGCGCAAATTCATCAGGCGCAACTGGTACAACATCTGACACCATACGACCAACCTTTCCGACAACGTGTCCAGGAATTTCAAGCGTTGATGCACGCGCCATTGCAACAAACCTACGCCTATTTTTATGGCACATTAATGAAACAAAGCCTGCTGCTTTCGTTCATTGATATTTTTCGCCTGCTGGCAATTATCTGTTTTATTTGTATTCCCCTGACATTTTTATTTAAAAAAGTGAAGGCGCGAACCAGCGGCGCAGATCAGGGAATGCACTAAAAGGGAACGCAGGCGTCTCGCCTGCGGAGCGCGTGCAACCGCGCTCGAACCTTGCGCGAGGGGAAATTCTGCGCTGGAAGTGGCCTTAACTTATCAACGAGCCTGATCAGATACGTAATGAAACGAGGAAATTCTAATGACCAACCAAATGGCAGAAACAAGTGAGCGCCATATTTTTCGATCCATCGCCGCCGTAGTTGTCGGCTTTATTGCGGTTGTCATTGCTCATCTTGGCACTGACGCTGTGATGCACGCCACTGGTGTTTTTCCGCCGTGGGGACAACCAATGTCCGACGGACTCTTCCTACTGGCAACAATTTATCGTACTGTTTTCAGCGTCGCAGGCAGCTATCTCACGGCGCGACTGGCGCCGAATCGTCCGATGCTACATGCCTTGGCGGGTTGTGCTATCGGGCTTGTCCTGAGCATTGCGGGTGCGGTAGTGACGTGGAATATGGGACCGGAATTCGGACCACACTGGTATCCGCTCGTGCTCATCGTGCTGGCCCTGCCGAGCGCCTGGGCAGGTGGGAAACTCCGCGAAATGCAGCTATCCCAGTGAGTCGCCGATAATCGGCATCCTGTTGTATCCTTATTGTCAGAGACAACTATGATTAAAATTCACCCGATCACACTGGAAGGCTCCGGTATCCGTTTAGAGCCGCTGGCTGACGAACATCATGACGAATTAGTTAGCGCCGCGACGGATGGCAAGCTCTGGGAATTGTGGTTCACGGCGGTTCCTGAACCAGAAGGAATGCGGGCCAATATTGCCAACGCGCTTGCCAGTCAGGCGGCGGGGCAGTTGTTGCCCTGGGCCGTGCGAGAATTAACAAGCGGCACGATTATTGGCAGCACCAGCTACCATGACATCGCAGCAGAAATTGATCGCGTTGAGATTGGCTACACGTGGTACGGCAAGCAATGGCAACGCAGCCACGTGAATACGACTTGCAAACTACTACTTTTAAGTCATGCGTTCGACACGCTGGGATGCAAGGTGGTGGGGCTGCGTACCGACCGATTCAACTTCGTTTCGCAGCGAGCCATTGAAGCATTAGGAGCCAAAAAAGATGGCGTCCTCCGTCATCATCGTGCGCGACGTGACGGAACCGTGCGTGACACTGTGATGTACAGCATCCTCGCGCAGGAGTGGCCTGACGTGAAGCGACATCTTGAGTTTCGTTTAGCCCGTCACAGCAGCGCAACAAGCTAAATGAATGGCAAAAAACAACTAAGAGGGAATTGAGATGGCGGCAGCTATCAGCGCAACGCAGTTTGTTAAGAAACTAAAAACGTATCGTTCGCCGGAAGAGCTTGAGAAAATTCAGCGCTACTTCAAATCCGGCGCAGGTGAGTACGGCGAAGGCGATGAATTTATCGGTGTGCGAATGGGGCAGGTTTTCGACCTTGCCAAAGAGTTTATCGAAATGCCACTGAGCGAAATTGAGAAGTTGTTGGAAAATCCAATCCACGAAGTCCGGGTTGGCGCGGTGAGCATTATGGATTGGCAAGCTCGCAGTAAAAAAACATCTAATGAGCGCAGGCAGGAACTGTTCGATTTGTACATCAGACGCCACGACAGAATTAATAATTGGGACTTAGTTGATCGGAGCGCCATCTACGTTGTTGGTGGTTATTTATTCGATAAACCGCGCGAGATTTTGTCTGCGCTGGCGCGTTCTGAAAATCTTTGGGAGCGCCGCACTGCGATGATCGCTACGGCCTATTTCATTCGGCAAAACGATGTTGCGGACACATTTAAGCTCGCCGAAATGTTGCTTCGTGACGAACAGGATTTGGTGCATAAGGCGACCGGCTGGATGCTCCGGTTTGCGGGCGATAAAGATCGTCAAAAACTGTTAAGCTTTTTAGCTCAATATGCCAGCACGATGCCGCGTACAATGTTGCGTTATGCGATTGAAAAATTTGCGCAAGAACAGCGGGCTCATTATTTGAGCCGGAAGAAACCTGGCTAAAATCGGTCACTTAATTCAATCAGAAGAAAATATGGCTACCAAAATTTTCGTTAACCTTTCCGTCCATATCAAAGTTTCTTAATGGCAAAAAACCTCAATTAATCAAGGAGATACGGCTGTGCTACAACTTAGAAGAATTACCCCTACGATTGTTTTTTTACTTTTTTCAATGCCAGTTTTGGCGCAAGCAACAGGACCGTCGAAGGTGCCACGTACTTTGCCTGGACAAAAAACTTCCGGGATGTTGTTGCCCAACGGTTGGACGCTGACGCCCGAAGGCCAGCAAATTCCTGTCAGCGATTTGCCGATGAACCTGGAACTCAGTAAAGACGGGCGATTTTTGCTGGTGACGACGAACGGTAACGGCGAGCAGGAAGTGGATATTATTGATGTCACTTCGCAGCAAATCCTGCAAAAAATCAAAGTCGAAAAATCGTGGTTGGGATTATCCTTCGCGCCTGATGGCAAACGTTTTTTTGTTTCAGGTGGAGACGATAACGAAATTCTGATCTTCAATTTTGCGGAAGGCAAAGCCAGCGAAGCCGGAAAGATTGTGCTGGAAAGCAAAGAATTTCACGCGCTGACTTACAAGCAGCGAAACGCAGCACGCAGCGGTGGCAAAGGGGAAACTTCATTTCCTGCCGGAATCGCAATTTCTCCAGACGGCAAAAAACTTTATGCCGCAGAAAATCTCAACAACAAAATCGCCGTCGTTGATCTGGCTACCAATGAAGTCGTCAACCGCATCAGCGTCGGTGAATATCCTTATGATTGTACGATCTCAAAAGACGGCAAAAAATTGTATATCAGCAATTGGGGGGCGCGAAATGTTGCCGTAATTAATACCGCCAGTAATCAAGTGATGGGCAATATTCAAACCGGCGATCATCCGAATGATTTGGAATTATCACGCAACGGAAAAACGCTTTACGTCGCCAACGCCAACAGTAATACGGTATCGGTAATTGATACCGCGAAGATGAAAGAAATTGAAGCCATCTCGACGGTGCTGCATCCGAAATCCCCGGCAGGCAGCACGCCAAATGCAGTCGCGCTTTCGCCTGATGAAAAAACTTTATACGTGGCGAATGCTGATAACAATGATGTTGCGATTGTAGATGTCAGTAAGCGCGGAGCCAGTAAAATCAAGGGTTTTATCCCTACTGGCTGGTATCCGGCTTCCGTGCGTGCCAGCAAAAACGGCAAACAGATTTTTGTCGCCAACGGCAAGGGGACAGCCTCTGCCGCGAATCCAAATGGCCCGCAACCATTGCCTGGAAAATCCCGTGCTGAGAACCCCAAAATTGAATACATCGGCAGTTTGCTTAGAGGAACAATTTCTGTCATTGACCTGCCGAATCCGGCGAAGCTGGCGCAACTGACCAAACAGACTTATGCGAATTCGCCGTACACCGATGCCTTGTTGCAAGCGGCTCGTGCTCCAATTACAGGAACTGCGATTCCGACCCGTGTTGGCAATGCTTCGCCGATCGAACATGTGATTTATGTCATCAAAGAAAACCGCACTTACGATCAAGTTTTGGGCGATATGAAAGAAGGCAACGGCGATCCGAGCCTTTGTTTATTTGGCGAAGATGTTACCCCGAATCATCATGCGTTAGCGCGTGAATTTGTCTTGCTTGATAATTTTTATGTGGATGCAGAGGTTTCCGCCGATGGTCACAATTGGTCGAATGCAGCGTACGCGACAGATTATGTCGAGAAAACGTGGCCGACCAATTATTCCAGTCGCGGACGCACTTATGATTACGAAGGCAGCAAGAAAATTGCGCGTCCGACGAAGGGATACATCTGGGATTATTGCCAAGCTGCCGGCGTGAGCTATCGCAGCTACGGCGAATTCATTGGCGTGCGCGATGTCAAAGCCGGGGGCGGCGGATCAACTGATTCTGAAAGTACTTCCAGCCAAAAAGCGCAACGTGAAAATTACACGATGGAAGAGGCTTTGCAGGGACATTTCAGCCCGATTTACCCTTCGTGGAATTTGAATATCAGTGACATCACTCGCATTGAAAAATGGATGGAAGAATTTCGCGCTTACGAGCAAAACGGGCAAATGCCGCAATTTAATGTCCTACGAATTGGCAACGATCATACTGAAGGAACGAAGGTCGGAGCGCCCACTCCGCGTGCGTATGTGGCGCAAAACGATCAGGCACTGGGAATGCTGATCGAAGCTGTGAGCAACAGTAAATACTGGGCTGACACGGCGATTTTTGTGATAGAAGATGACGCGCAAAACGGTCCCGATCACGTAGACGCGCACCGCTCCATTGCCTTCGTTGCCAGCGCGTACACGAAAAGAAAATACGTTGATTCATCAATGTATACGACTTCCAGCATGCTGCGGACGATGGAGCTGATTTTAGGTTTGCCCCCGATGAGCCAGTACGATGCGGCGGCGATTCCGATGTACGGATCGTTCACGAATACGGCAGATTTGACACCTTTCAAAAAGCTTCCCGCGACCTTTGATCTGAACGAGAAAAATAAAAAGGATGCTCCCGGAGCCGCCCGCTCCGCGCAACTTGATTTCAGTCAAGAGGACGCCGCACCCGACATCGAATTCAATGAGATCATTTGGAAGTCCGTCAAAGGCGCGAACTCGCCAATGCCTGCACCGGTGCGAAGCGCATTTGTGCGAGCCGTTGATAAAGATGATGATGAAAAAGAGGAGCAGGCAGAACGGCAGAAGAAGAGACGCTCGCGCTAATAAATGGCGACTGCTTGCTAAATCGAGTTCAGAGTTACGCCTTCAGGCGTGAAAAGGACGAAGAGATTCACGCCTGAAGGCGTAACTCTGAACTCGATTTAGCGCATCAATCATTCACTCAGTCTGTCCCGAATTTTTGTAGTACTACTTCACTGCTAAAAATATCCTTTTGTCTCGAATAACTCATGAAACTGACTGATTATCACGCGAAGTATTTTGCCTACGAACTCACCAAAAGATTTCCTTCTGATAGTGTCGAGAAACTGGCGGGAGTTGTCGCTGGCGCACAGGTGGATTTGAACCCGCATCAGGTGGATGCCGCGTTATTCGCCTTTCAATCGCCACTCTCAAAAGGGGCGTTATTGGCGGATGAAGTCGGACTCGGCAAAACCATCGAAGCTGGATTAGTTATTTCGCAGCGTTGGGCGGAGCGCAAACGACGCATTCTGGTTATCACTCCGGCGAATTTGCGCAAACAATGGCATCAGGAACTTTCAGAAAAATTCTTTTTGCCGTGCAAGATTCTGGAAACGAAGTCATATAACGAAGCTGTCAAACAAGGGAACACGCATCCGTTTGAGCAGTCAGATTTTGTTATCATTTGCTCGTATCAATTTGCTCGCACAAAGGCGAAGGATGTCAGAGCGGTACAGTGGGATTTAGTTGTCCTTGATGAAGCGCATCTGTATCGCTTGCAACATCCATTAGCCGAAGCTGTTTATTTTCAAGCCCGCGAGCGCCAATTGCCGATGGTGGAAGTGGTATTTAATTATGCTGAATACGGCAACAAAATCAGTCTGCTGGAAAGCTTGCGCGGAACTTCCGGTTGGTTGACGCTGTCACTTTTCACGATTGAATCCTTCGATCAATCCGAAGACCATTTATTGTTTTCGGCCTTTACCGATAGCGAGCAAATTCTTGATGCCGAAACAATCCCGCGCTTCTTTAATCTGCCAGCGAAAACAGCAACACAAATTGAAATTCCTGCTGATATACAAGTTAATTTAGAACAGCAACAACAACGGCAATGGAACGGCATTCAGCGCGATGTATCAGAACGTAATGCTAAATATTTTGAGGCCGAGGTCACTAAGTTAGAAAACTGGGCAGAGGATTTAAAACTTGGATTAGAGCGCGAAATCAAAGAAATAGATCGGCAAATTAAAGAGGCACGCCGCGCCGCCACCACCGCTTTAACTTTAGAAGAAAAACTCGCGGGGCAAAAACAAATCAAAGCCCTTGAATCCACGCGCAATCAAAAGCGCCGCTCTTTATTTGATGCACAAGATGATGTTGATCATCAGCGCGAAAAATTGATTATTGAAGTTGAAGCGAAGTTACAAACGTCAATTGCACGCGAGCATCTTTTTACGGTACGCTGGACATTGATTTAATAATTCCTGGAGAGGTTTATGTCTGCTACTAATTTCAATACGAAAAATGATACCTATCGCAAATTGATGGGCAACGGACTGACTTATCGCATTCCGCGTTTTCAGCGTGATTACAGTTGGACAGATGATGAATGGGAAGATTTGTGGCTGGACATTTTAGGCACAATTGCCGTAGGCGGCGAACCGGCGCATTACATGGGATACCTCGTGTTGCAATCAGATAACGACAAGTTGTTTGATGTCATTGATGGTCAACAACGCCTGACAACGCTGAATTTGATTGTGCTCGCGGTGATGAAGAATTTGGTGCGTTTAGTTGAGGAAGGAAAAGATGCAGACCGAAATCAGCAACGACTTCAACAAATCCGACAAACTTATATCGGCTACCTCGACCCGGTGACGCTTGTTTCACGCTCCAAACTGACGCTCAATCGCAATAATGACAACTATTTTCAAACGTATATTGTGCCCTTAGGTCATTTGCCGCAACGCGGGTTTCGCGCTTCAGAGCACAGCTTACGCAAAGCCTTTGAGTGGTTTGAAAAGCGGGTGCGCGATTATGGACGCCAGCAGTCCGGGCAATTTAATGGTGAAGAAGGCGTCGCTCTTGCCAGCCTGATTGAAACCATGAGTGATCGACTTTTTTTCACGGTAATTACCGTGACCGACGAACTCAATGCTTACAAAGTTTTTGAGACGCTCAATGCTCGTGGTGTTCGTTTGTCTGCGACAGACTTGCTGAAGAATTATCTCTTCTCCGTACTGCATCGCGGCAGTGAACACGAACACGAAATGAAGACGCTGGAAGATCGTTGGGAAGCGATGGTCGGACGCTTAGGCAGTGAAAGTTTTCCCGATTTCCTGCGTATTCATTGGAATAGCCGCCGCACTTTTGTTCGTCAAACAGAATTATTCAAATCTATTCGCGGACAAGTCCTGACACGTGAGAACGTCTTTACCCTGATTCGGGAAATGGAAGAAGACATGGATTCTTATTTGGGGCTGACGCATCCCGAAGCTTCGGCATGGAATCCCCAACTCAAGGCTTATGCCAGTGAGTTGAAAATGTTCAGCGTCCGTCAACCATTCCCTTTATTGCTGGCGGCTCGACGCATTTTTTCTGAAACGGATTTTGAATCTCTGTTGCGTGCCTGTGTGATGATTTCGTTTCGTTACAACGTAATTTGCAGCTTTCCCGCCAATGAACAAGAGCGCGTTTATAATCAAGTCGCGGTGAAAATTTCACGCGGCGAATTCACCGCCATCGGCGCGGTGCTGCAAAATCTCAATCCCGTCTATCCTTCTGATGACACTTTTCGCGCCGCGTTTGCGAATAAAATTATTCGCACGACGCACACGCGCAATCGCCGTATTGTGCGTTACATCTTATGTCTGATGGAAAAACAATCAGACAGGCGCGATTATGATTTTGACAGCTCCAGTTTTAATCTTGAACACGTCCTGCCACAAAACGCGAGCGCGGGTTGGGATTCATTTTCTGAAGAAGAATTAGAGGCGATGGTTTTTCGTCTCGGTAATATGACCTTGTTACAGGATGGACAAAACCGCGACCTCGGCAATGATGATTACACGACCAAACGCCCTGTCTATGCTGCCAGCAGCTTTGCGCTAACACGCCAGTTAGCCGCAGAAAATACCGATTGGACGCCAGAGCGAATCGGCGCAAGACAGAACGGGATGGCGCGGCAATCCACTTCGATTTGGCGCATCGCACAACTTTCATGAACAAAAAACAGAAACTGGAATTAACCTGGATCGGCAAGGAACATCGCCCTCGTTTAGAACCGCGCATCCTGCTGGAAGACCCCGAAAAATCCTATCACGCCGCGCATCGTGTCAGTGACAATGACCGCTTCGATAATCGCTTGATTTTTGGCGATAATTTGCTGGCACTCAAGGCGCTCGAACAGGAATTCGCGGGCAGGATTAAGTGCATTTACATTGATCCGCCGTACAATACGGGCAGCGCATTTGAGCATTATGACGATGGAGTTGAGCATTCAGTTTGGTTGTCATTAATACGAGATCGGTTGGAAATCTTGAGGACATTGCTCAGTAGTGAAGGTTCGATTTTCATTCAAATAGATGATCGAGAATATGCATATCTCAAAGTTCTCTTGGACGAATTGTTTGGGCGCCAGAATGCACTCGGCACAGTTGTTTGGCAAAAACGTATCTCTCCTGATTCAGATTCTAAATTCATTTCTGGCACTCACGATTACATTTTTATCTACGCAAAGGATAGCACAACATGCGCATTCAATCGCTTAGCTCGTACATCGGAACAAGATGCTCGATATGAAAATCCTGACAATGATACAAGGGGGAATTGGACAAGCAGCGATCTAACACGCAGAGAATACAGAGAGCACGATTATTACCCAATTATGCTTCCGTCTGGGCGCGAAGTTCTTCCTGCTCGTGGTCGTAGTTGGAGCATTCCAAAAGACTCATTTGCGAAGCTTGTTGCTGATAATCGAATTTGGTTTGGCTCGAATGGTGATTCTATGCCGAGGCGAAAAAGATTTTTATCTGAAGTTAATCAAGGTGTTGTTCCAACAAGCTGGTGGGCAACTAATGATGCAGGAAAGAATGAAGAGGGGAAACGCGAAGTGAAAGCATTATTCCCTGATGAAGCAAATGTTTTTGCTACTCCAAAACCTGAAAGATTGATAAGCAGAATTCTTGAATTAGGTTCTAATCCCGGCGACCTCGTTCTCGACTCCTTCGCAGGTTCCGGCACAACCGGCGCAGTGGCGCATAAAATGGGACGTCGCTGGATCATGATTGAACTGGGCGAGCATTGCCATACGCACATCATTCCACGCCTGCAAAAAGTCATTGACGGCACAGACTCCGGCGGCATTACCAACGCGGTGAACTGGCAGGGCGGCGGCGGTTTTCGTTATTTCCGGCTGGCTCCGTCACTGCTCGAAAAAGACAAGTGGGATAACTGGGTCATCAATAAGGAATACAACGCCGCGATGCTGGCGGAGGCGTTGTGCAAGCTGGAAGGCTTCACCTATGCGCCGAGCGATACGGTGTACTGGCAGCACGGGCATTCGACCGAACAATCATTTATCTATGTGACTACGGCGCAGTTGAACCACGAACAGTTGCAACAGCTTTCGGCAGAAGTGGGCGAAGCGCGTTCATTGCTGGTGGTGTGTACGGCGTTTCGCGCCAG
>JAYVRW010000062.1:0-29698 GCA_043775925.1 Blastocatellia bacterium | reverse complement strand
TGTATTCATTGGGTGTGAGCGCGTGATGATCGGCAGGTTTATCGCCACGGCGCGGATGTTCATACGGCCATTCGGACGAACGCAATTCTTTGTCAATGTCTATCTTTTTCCCGGCTTCGAGCAGCAGCACTTTTAAACCGTGCTGCGTCAGGACGTACGCCGCCATGCCGCCGGCTGCACCGGAGCCGATGACAATGGCGTCGTAGATTTTATGAAGGTCAAATTCTTTTGATTGTGGTGGAGCAAAATTGAAGAGCATTTGGATTTCCTTTCAGCTAAAACTCCTGCACATTCTGCGCTGTTCGGTGAACAAGTCAACCCAAATGCCGTGTGGTATGGTCAGTAATGCTTGATGGTGGAAGCGGACTGGTCGTGGTGGAGATAGTATTTTGCGGTGTTGGTGGTAACGGAATCGTGGTCGGAGCTGCGCTGAGGCTATTCATTTGTGCCAGTTTCCATTCGTTGGAAGCAAAATAAAATAGTCCAATGCCCTTACCTAGTGCTGAAAATCCGCCAATCAGTAATCCCATCGAAACCCACGGAATAAAGGGGAGCCGCATCGTTTCGTTAATAAAAATGGCAGCAATCAGCAGACCAATGCCGGAAGCAGTATTCCCAATAGCAGCCGAAAATTGCTTGTTGTATCTGGAACGAGCTTCGCTCAGTAAAGCCGGATGATAGGTTGGATTGTTAGCGGTAAGCGCACTTGAGATCAGTCCTAGATTAGTGCCGCAAGCCGGACAGAATTTCTTTTCTTCAGGTTGTTGATTTCCACACGATGGACAGTACATAAGTTCCCGCCTTTTGCTTTGGGTAATCATCGTATCGAAAGAAATAACGATGGTCAAAAGGAAATAGTTTCGCCTTTTCTCGTGCTCTCACTGGCTTGACAGCATCCTGTCCGAATGGCAGAATGCCCCTTCCTTTGGCGCCCGTAGCTCAGCTGGATAGAGCGCTTGACTACGAATCAAGAGGTCGCACGTTCGAATCGTGCCGGGCGCACCAATCTTAAAATAAAGATGAAGGGTAGCATAAAACGCTACCCTGTTTTATTTCCTTAGTACAAAGATTCATTAGTTTGTAATTTTTTGTCGTTGGAATTGTGTATGTCCATAGTTCAGATGAGTTATCAGGGGCAGTTACGATATAAAGCCGACCTCACCGCAGGTGCACTAAAACTACCGGAAAGCCGCATTGTGGCAGATTTATTACTTCGTAATTTGAGCAAGGCGCAATGGAAACAAGCAATTCTGACCGAGAATGTGCTGCAAGCGCATAATCCCGCTACTGCCACCAGATTAACCAGCTTAATTCGTGGGAGGCTGGAAACCATGGATGAAAGATTATGGCGGTTCGTTCGTGATGGCGACAGCATTGTTACCACCCAAGCTGTTTTCGTCGCAGCCATCAAACACAGCAGATTGTTGGGGGATTTTCTTGATCTCGTCGTGCATGAACAATTTCGGATTTTTAATCGTGTTTTAGCCAGACAACTTTGGGAAGATTATTTACTTGCGTGTCGGGGACGTGACCCGGAAATGCCGGAATGGAATCAATCCACTAAAAATCGGCTTCGTTCGTCAATCTTCCAAATGCTGGCACAGGTAGGATATATTGAAGACACCAGAAGCCTGAAACTTCAGTCCGTTTTCATTGCCCCGCAGGTTCTGTCTTACCTTCAGGAACATCAGGAAAAGTATGTTCTACGCTGTCTTCGGGAAGGAGTGTAAACGCTTTGTTAGTGGAAAGATTAAATGAAATATTGCCCACCATCACCGCTGACGATTTTCTTTCGGGGCGGGGAATCGGGAATGAGATTGGCTTTTATATTTTTGAATATCCGCCTGCCAGCGAATTGCAGATACGCCATCATGTAGACTCACTCCTGAGCCATATTGCCAGAGAAAAACCTGCGCTGCGCGTCAGGCACCTCAATCTTTTTGACTTTGTGCTGGATCATTTAAGCAGCCGGGGACTGCTGGAAAAATCTCTGACATTGCAGCGCGAAAAGGGCGACGAAGCGTTACGAAAAATTTTAGCGGCGCCGCTCCATGAAGATAAGCTGGCTCCTCTGATCGCGGCGGAGGCGCAGCCCGAAGAGCACCATCTGGTTTTGATTTCAGGCGTAGGGAGCGCGTGGCCGCTGTTGCGTACCCATACGTTACTGAGCAATTTACAGGCGAAGATGGGGCAAACACCGCTTGTGATGTTCTATCCCGGTCAGTACGATGGTCAATCGTTACGTCTGTTCGGGCGACTTAACGACAAGAATTATTATCGCGCTTTTAAATTAATCCCATAGTTTTATTCTCAGCCTATGAAGATTCAAAACCTCTTTGAGCGAAATATTAACCGGACTATCAATGGTGTCGTCAAAGCCGATCAATTGGATCAGGCCTCGGTGTGGCAGGAACTGGACGAATTCGTCGTTACCACCGAACTCGATAAACATTTGCGCACGTTTTTTTCTATTTATGGAGAAGCACTCAGTCGTGATGCTGAAGCGGCGGGCAAAGTCGGCATCTGGGTCTCAGGTTTTTTTGGCTCAGGGAAATCGCATTTTATTAAAGTGCTTTCTTATCTCCTGCGCAACACGACGCACACGAACGACGGACAGAGCCGGCAGGCAGTCGAATTTTTTGCGGGCAAAATCAAAGACGCCATGCTCTTTGGTGACATCAAACGCGCGGTTGCCTCCAACACGGATGTCATTCTCTTCAACATTGACAGCAAAGCGGATCAGCGACAGGGGCGCGACGCGATTTTGGGTGTTTTCCTGAAAGTGCTGAATGAAATGCAGGGCTACAGCGGCGATCATCCGCATCTGGCGCATCTGGAACGCTACCTTGAAAGCAAAGGAAAATATGCGCAATTCAAACACGTCTTCCACACTGCCAGCGGGAAGACGTGGGAAGCCGAGCGCGACGTTTATCAATTCAATCGTGATGAAGTCGTTCAGGCTCTGGTCGAAGCGCTGAATTTAAGTCCTGAATCCGCCGGAAAATGGGTAGACGGCGACGACAGCAGTTTTGCCCTTACCGTCGAAAACTTCTGCAAGTGGGTCAGGGAATATCTCGATAAAAAAGGGAAGGATCAGCGCCTTATTTTTCTGGTAGATGAAATCGGTCAGTTCATTGGCAATGATTCACATTTAATGCTCAGCCTGCAAACCATTATAGAAGGGCTTGGCACTGTCTGTCAGGGACGCGCCTGGGTGGTTGTCACTTCGCAGGAAGACATTGATGCAGTGCTGGGTGAAATGCCAAAAAGTAAGGCGAATGATTTTTCCAAAATTCAGGGACGCTTCAAAACGCGGCTCTCCCTTTCCAGTACGAATGTTGATGAAGTGATTCAGGCTCGTTTGCTGGCCAAGAATTTTGCGGCGCAGGATGAACTAACCACTCTCTTTCAGCAACAGGGCGACATCCTGAAAAATCAGTTGACGTTTATTAATTGCGGGATGACGTTCAGACCGTACAAGGACGCCGGGGATTTCGCCAAAAACTATCCTTTTGCCCCGTACCAGTTTCAGTTGGTGCAGAAGATTTTTGAAGCGATTCGTCGCGCCGGAGCCACTGGCATGCATCTCGCCCGTGGGGAGCGGTCTTTGCTGGATGCCTTTCAATCGGCGGCACTTTCTATTGCCGATAAAGATGTCGGCGTACTGGTTCCGCTCTATTGCTTTTATCCGTCCATCGAAAATTTTCTAGATACTGCCGTCAAATTGACGATTGATCAGGCAGGCAGCAATCCAAGCCTCGAACAACCGTTCGATAATAATTTGCTGCGGGTGTTATTCCTGATTCGTTACGTTGAGGAAATAAAAGCGAATGTTGAGAATCTGGTGACGTTGTGTCTGGATGAAATTGACGGAGATCGGCTGGCATTGCGCCGAAAAATCGAAGCCAGTTTGCAGCGGCTGGAAAAGGAAACGCTCATCAGTCGCAATGGTGATTTGTATGCGTTTTTAACCAACGAAGAGCGCGACATTAACCGCGAGATCAAAAATATCAATATTTCTGACGGCGCAGATTCCAAAGAACTGGGGAAATTAATTTTCGCTGACATTCTGAAAGAACAGCGCAAGTATCGCTTTCCGCTGAACAAAATGGATTTTTTCTTTACTCGCTACTGCGATTCTTACCCGATTGGAACGCGGACGGAGGGCGGCTTATCGGTGCAGGTCATCACGCCGCTGAATGATCAATATGAGCTGTTTGAAAACAGCCGCTGTGTGCTGGTAAGCACGGCGGAAGGCGGTCAGATCGTGATTAAAATCGGGATTGAAAATAGTCTGGGTCGTGAGCTGCGCACCTATTTGCAAACGCGGGATTACCTGAGCCGGGATGAGAGTAATTTACCGGACACGACCAGAAAAATTCGTAGTGGTGTCGCCGCCGATAATCACAACCGGCGCGGAAGATTAATAGGATTATTGGTTGAATTATTCACCTCGGCTGATTTTTTCGTCGCCGGTCAGCCGCTGAAATTGAAATCCGGCACGCCGCTGGAAGCGCTGCATGAAGCCCTGGAATATCTCGTCCAAAATACGTTCACCAAAATGGCGTATCTGAAATATCTGAACCCGGAAGCGGACAAGGAAATTCAGGCGATTTTGCGCAGCAACGATATTACCCAACAAACGCTGGGGCTGGAATTGCCGACCGCCAACAAAGATGCGTTGGATGACGTGCGGCAATATATTCAGCTTGGCGTTAATGCGAATCGGCAGATTGTTCTGCACGATCTGCTGGAAAAACGTTATGCCTTGCGTCCCTTTGGCTGGCCTGATAACGAAGTCTTAATTTTGCTGGCGCGATTACTGGTGCTGGGCGAAATCAGTTTGATGATGGACGGCGGATTAATTCCGCTCGACAAAATTTGTGAGGCGATCACGACGCCAGCCAAACGCCGCAAAATTATTGTGCTTAAAAAACAGGCTTCCGATCCACAGGCCATTCAGCAGGCTCGGACGCTGGGCAAAGATTTATTTCACGAAATGGGGCCGGAAAGCGAAGACGGGTTATTTGGTTTCCTCAAAGAAAAATTCACGCTTTGGAAATTGGCTCTGGAGAGATTCAAACCACTGGCGGACACGGGCGATTATCCCGGCAAAGCGCAAATTGACGCGGGTCTGGCGCTCATCAGAAAGCCGCTTGATTTTGATGACAGCTATAAAT
This sequence comes from Blastocatellia bacterium, assembly GCA_043775925.1. Taxonomy (GTDB): domain Bacteria; phylum Acidobacteriota; class Blastocatellia; order RBC074; family RBC074; genus JAFDVL01. The sequence goes on along the minus strand of JAYVRW010000062.1, from coordinate 24,518 downwards.
TCATGGCGCATTTCAACAGTTGCAAAAATGAGCTGCTGAATTTATCGGATGACTTTCATGACCTCCAGAATTTTTATGAATCTCAAAAAACGACGTGGGAGAAGTTACGCAAAACTTTCGACAAATTCCAGTTGAACCGAATGGAACTGGAACGCGACGTTCGGGCGCAAACCGCGTTGCTCCGCATGCAGGAAATCCTGACGGCGGTCAGTCCCTACAGCCTGATTCGTGAAGCTGACAATCTGATGATGACGGTTGGCGGCATCAATACGACGCTCATCAATGAACAACGCGAGCGCACAGGGCAAAAGATTGATGCGCATCTCGCCACGCTGACCAATGATTTGCAAGCCTCGTCTGTGGACACAAATTTCCGCACCGAATGTTTGCTGCCCTTGCAACATTTGCGCGTGCGCATCGCCACCGAAGAAAGTCTGGCGCATATTTCGCAAGGCGAAGCCGAAGCCTTGAAATCCTATGACGCGGCGGTGCAACGGCTGGAACAATTTGTTGCGCCACCTGAAATCACGAACCCGCAACTCACAGTCAAACCACGGCGCATCGTTGAGCCGGCAAAATTGGTGAAAGCTTCTTATCTGGAAACAAAAGAAGAGGTCGAAAGTTTTATGGAGACCTTGCGGCAGGAATTAGAAACAGCGCTCGAAAATAACGAGCGCATTCAGATTCGGTAGGTTGGGCAATTGAAAAAGACTAACCATCTGGATTTTTCGTAACTACGGAGTGGTGTTATGGTCTCCAAAAATCAAATTCGGTTACGACCCGTAGGGGCAGTTGAATTTAGGCAGGTCGTTCACGGCCTGTTTACGAAGACCACAGGAACGCTCGTCCCGGTGGGACGATTGAATAATCCTCTGTTTTCTCTCAACCGTCCTGCCGGGACGGACGCTGCGGTGGCTTTCCTTACAGGCCGTGAATGACCTGCCTACACTCAGGCGACCCGCCGGGTCGAAAGCTGCACGATCTCAATGACCGGATTTAATTTTTAATGATCATATCGGGCTGAATACATTATTTATGAATCGCACTAAACTAAAAAATTATGCTCCGCTCGCTCGTCGTGAATTTATGCAGGCGATCACTGACCGCGCCGCCTTCTATGGTCTGACCGCCAATAACACTGCTGCCGACGTTACCGCTGAACAAGGCGATGTCGTCATCATTGGCGGCAAGCCTTTTTCGCGCACGATTCTCGAAAAACGCACCAAGCTCATCAAACGTATCGAACGCCACGGATTCGCCGTCACCATGGAAGCCATTGCCTACACGTGGTTCAATCGCTTCGTCGCCATTCGCTACATGGAATTGCACGGTTATCTCGATCACGGCTACCGCGTGCTCAGTCACCCTGAAGGCAAAGACACGCCGGAGATTTTACTCCACGCCGAACACGTCACCTTGCCCGGACTTGATCCCACCAAAGTCATTGACCTGAAACTTGACGGCACGAAAGAATCTGAACTCTACCGCCTGATACTCGTCGCGCAGTGCAACGCGCTGCATGCGGCGATGCCGTTTTTGTTTGAGCGGGCAGATGATGAAACAGAATTATTGCTGCCGGATAATCTGCTGCATTCCAATTCCTTGATTCGCAAACTGGTGAATGAAATTGACGCCGAAGATTGGCAACAGGTCGAAATCATTGGCTGGCTCTATCAGTTTTACATCTCCGAAAAAAAGGACGAAGTCATTGGCAAAACCGTCAAGAGCGAAGACATTCCCGCCGCGACACAACTTTTCACGCCCAACTGGATTGTGAAATACATGACGCAAAATTCGCTCGGTCGTCTCTGGCTGGAAGCGAATCCAGACTCAACGCTCGCCAGCAAAATGGAATATTTCATCAAGCCGGATTCTTCCACGAAGGCAGCAGCACGAAGCGGGTTGAATCCTGAAGACCTGCGTATCCTTGATCCGGCTTGTGGTTCGGGGCATATTCTGGTTGAAGCCTACGATTTGCTGAAGGAAATTTATCTGGAACGCGGGTATCGGTTGCGCGATGTGCCGCGTTTAATTTTGCGTCATAATCTTTTTGGATTGGATCTTGACGAACGCGCCACGCAACTGGCTTCGTTTGCCTTGCTGATGAAAGCGCGGGCGGATGACCGTAGGATTTTTGATGGGGACAGTACCCGAAGCGGTAGCGATGGGGTGCAGTCCAGTGATAACCCCGTCGCTACCGCTCCAGGTACTGTATCCTTTCCCCACGTCCTGACCCTTCCCGACAGTTCCGCGCTGCGTCCACATCAATTGGCAGAAAGTTTGTTCAGCGACAAAGCGCGACGCGGCGCGGTTCCGATTCGTGCCAGCAATTTTTTATTCGGTGAACTCGAAGCCCAACCGTCATTGCTAATGATTGACGAATCAACCAAACCCAAAGACCAAAGTCCAAAGCCCCAGGACCAAATTACAGAACAACACATCATTGACTTGCTAGAATGTTTTGCGCTGGGTCACACGCTTGGTTCATTGATTCGCATTCCGGCGGACTTGAGCGCAGCATTGCCTGCCATCGCGGAGCTGGTCGCCGCCAAACGCCAGAGCGCGAATATCTATGAACAAATTGCGGCGCGCCAGATTGAACCGTTTGTGCAGGCGGCGGCAATGCTGCATGCCAAATACGATTGCGTGATTGCCAATCCGCCGTATATGGGCGGCAAAGGGATGAACGCGACGCTCAAGGAATTTGCCAAGCGTCAATTCCCTGACAGCAAAGCAGATTTGTTTGCGATGTTTATTGAACGTGATTTTGAATTGACGAAACGCGACGGATATAACGCAATGGTGACGATGCAAAGCTGGATGTTTCTTTCTTCGTATGAAGCTTTGCGCGAAAAATTACTCAACGAGAAAACGATCACCGATTTGACGCAAATTGGCTACAACAGTTTTCCGTCAATGAATTCCAAAATTGCGCAGGCTGTTATTTTCACGGCACTCAATAAACATTTGCATAATTACAAAGGTGTTTATGTAAATCTTAATGATGCGCCACAGTCAGCAGATAAAGAAGAAGTATTCAAAAATTCACCAAGCAAATTTATTTGTAATCAGGACGACTTCAAAAGAATTCCGGGCAGCCCGATTGCTTATTGGGTGAGTGCAACGGTCTTAAATATATTCGAGCATTATAAACCGCTGGGAAACCATGCTAATGCCAGAGTCGGATTAATGACAACCGACAATACCCAATTCCTAAGGTTTTGGTGGGAAGTAAGTCGAGGTAGAACCTATTTCTCAGCACTCTCAAGTCAGGAAGCCCAGCAAAGCGGGAAGAGGTGGTTTCCTCATAACAAAGGCGGTTCATTCAGAAGGTGGGTAGGAAACCAAGATTATCTAGTTGACTGGGAGAATAACGGCGAGCGAATTAAGAGAGAGGCCATCGAAAAATATGCATATCTCAAAGGCAATCCAAATTTTGTCGTTCACGATGATGGATATTATTTCTTACCGTTTATTTCTTGGTCGGAAATAACAACCACTAACGTTTCATTCAGGTTATTTCCCGCTGGATTTACATTCAATATAAAAGGAATGAGCGCATTTCCGCTGAATGGTTGCTCTTTTGAGCAATTGCTCGCTCTTTGCAACAGCAAATTTGTTTCATATGTGACGACACTTCTGAATCCGAGTGTTGGCTTTGGAATAGGTAACTTTAATTCAATACCAGCAGTTCTTTTAGATTCAGCCATTATCAAGCCAATTGTTTCCGAGTTAGTGTCTATAGCAAAAGAAGATTGGGATTCATTTGAAACGTCGTGGGACTTCCAAAGAATGCCTCTGTTGGATCAATGCGGAAACCCGCACGAAGTAAGGGTGCAGAATGTGGAGACTACGGAACAGCACACTTACTCCGTGCGTGTTTCTGCATCTTCGGTTGAAGAGAGTTATCGGCGTTGGGAAACGCTCTGCAACGAACGCATCGCGCGGATGCAGGAACTGGAAACCGAAAACAATCGCCTGTTTATTGACGCCTACGGTTTGCAGGACGAACTCGCGCCCGAAGTACCGTTGTCGCAAATCACGCTGGCACGCCCTGACCGCGCCGCCGACATCAAGCGGCTGTTGTCCTACGCGGTCGGCTGTGTGATGGGGCGTTACAGTTTGGATGCGCCGGGACTGGTGTACGCCGACAGCGGCAACGTCGGCTTTGATGCGACGAAGTATGCGACGTTCGCCGCCGATGCTGACGGCATTGTGCCTGTGATGGAAACGGACTGGTTTGCCGATGACGCGACGAATCGGTTGGTGGAATTTGTGGGAAAGGTGTGGAACCCTGGGAGCGCACGCGGCTCGCGTGCGGAGGCGTGGTCGGAGACACCTTGCGATGAAAGCGAATTCGCACGCGAGCCGCGTGCGCTCCCAGGAGCGCTCCCAGGAGCGTTCCCAGGGGCGTTCCCAGGGGCGTTCCCAGGCACGCTCCCAGAAAATCTGCGCTACATCGCTGAAAGTCTTGGGGCGCGGGATGAAGAGGCACGGGACACAATCCGGCGATATTTCGCTACTGGATTTTTCAAGGATCATTTGCAACGCTACAAAAAACGCCCGATTTACTGGTTATTTTCCAGCGGGAAGCAACGCGCGTTTCAATGTCTGGTGTACCTGCACCGCTACCACGAAGGGACGCTGGCACGGATGCGGACGGAATACGTGATCCCGCTGCAAGGCAAAATCGCGGCGCGGATAGAACGACTGGAAGAAGAAAAAAGCCACGCGACTTCGACTTCGCACGGGAAGAAAATCGCCAAAGAACAGGAGACGCTGAAAAAACAGGAAGCTGAATTAATCGCGTTTGATGAAAAGCTGCGGCATTACACTGACCAAAAGATTGCGCTGGATTTGGATGATGGCGTCAAAGTGAATTACGGCAAGTTCGGTGATCTGTTGGCGGAGGTGAAAGCAGTGACGGGCGGGAGTGAAGAATAAAAAGGTTTCGCGTTTCGGGTTTCGAGGGACAGACATCGTTGCCGCAGAAAAATTGTGTGGATTGATGCGCCGATTTTCTGCCATTTGGTTTATGATTAAGGCTGGCGAAAAGGGAGAAAAATTTATGCCGAGCATTCAGATTGAGACCGAACAATTGTTACAAGCCGCCGCGCAATTGCCGCACTTTGAATTTGAGAAATTTCTGACCAAACTACATGCCTTACGGCGTCAGTCCGAAGTCCCGCATCTTTCTCAACGGGAATCAGAATTACTCCGACAAATCAATCAGACGTTGCCGGACGCTACCCAAAAACGTTACGAAACGCTCAGCAGGAAGCGGCGGAATGCAAAGTTGCCGCCCGCCGAGGAACGTGAATTCATGGCACTCACCAAACAACGCGAACAGTTCGAGGTAACCCGTTTGCAGAGCTTGGCGGAACTGGCCCAATTGCGAGAAATTCCGTTGCCTGTCTTGTTGCAACAACTAGGGATCAAAACACCTGAGCCGGAATATGCCTAAGCCATTAAGGAGCGTGTAAAAATTAAGTTGTAACAGGATCAATTGCCACTAGCTTTAGCTAGTGGGCAGCTTGAAAAAATAACGGGCTTGAGCCGAACGATCTGAAGAGTCTTCCTTCCGAATCGCTTTAGCTAAAGCGACTCGGAAGAGGAATTCTTCCTCTTTACTTGGGCTAAAGCCGAGGCTCAAGAGCCAGTCTTCCACTAGCTAAAGCTAGTGGCAATTGATGAAGCCGCAAGGTGTTCTAATTTATTTTTTACACGTTCCTAAGCAAAGCCGGGATGCGTCGCCTCGTGGTTGAAAACGGAGGAATTAAGTTATGTCCGAAACTGTGACGATTGAACAGGCGCAAACCAATTTGGCGCAACTGATAGCGCGGCTTTTGCCGGGTCATGAAGTTATTATCACGAATAACAATCAGCCTGTCGCAGAACTACGACCATTGCAGTTAGTCGCGCAACCACAATTCGGAAACTGCCGTGGAGGTCTGACCATTCTGGCTGAAGATGAGGAATATTTGGAAGATTTTGCTGACGATGATTACCCCATCACACGGCTCTGGTAAATTCTGATGGACAACCGACAAATCACCGAAGCCCTCCACAAAATCTATCACGACGAAGGTCAGCGGATTGTGTTCTGGCACGATCCTGAGCGCGAATTCGAGAGTGTGGTTCCAACGCTGGAACTCACCAATATTACAACCCTGAACCTGCACGAAGAAGCAGCGCTGGCCGTCAAAATCCGTTTGGAACGCGAAGACCCGACAGGCAAATATTTATTGTATGCGCCGAGTGAAGAACCTGATAACGAAAACGACTGGCTGCTGGATATTCGCTTGTATAGCCGCAGCTTTCGGGCAGATCGGGCTTCGATTATTTTGGATGAATTAGGGCTGAGCGAACAACAATACCTGCGGCAGCATTTGGCGGAGCGGCGCAAATTTTTTGAGAGCAAAGAGCGGCTGCAAAAATTGCAGCAACTGGTCGCGGCGACGGATAACAAACTTGATCTGGATCGCAAAATGATGGCGGTCATCACGAAAGCCGACCAGCCGGAATTATTCAGCCTGATTCGCACTATTTTCCACGCCTACACGGAGCAGAGCGAAGAAATTGAGCTTGAGAATGAACCCGCAAGCTGGGAGCAGATGGCGAAATTTGATTTGACGACCGTTTTCTGGGAAATGGTCAGAACTTCATTTGGTTATGAAGACGAAACGCCCACGCTCAAGAAATTCCTGATCCGATTATTGATGACGGATTTGGCGCAGCACCTGCCCGAATTTCCTGAAGCCTTACAAAATCTTGTGTTGCCTGCCGGAGGCCGACAGAATGCGCCAGTGTGTTTAGGGCAATGGCGTGATAGTCGCAGCCTCAGCCGCAGCTATGATCGGCTCTCTGGCGTCGTGTTCACGCTGACGCATTTGGAAGACCATCTGCACCGCTACGAACTGCGCGATTTATCTGAGGTGATGAGCTTTGCCGAAATTGAAAAGACGATTGCCAGCGAGTTGCGCAAATTAGTCCAGACCACCGCGCAGACCATTAACGTCGAGGAAGTGCGGGCGATTGCTTCGCGGCGTCAGTCCGGGCATTGGGCTTCATTGAATGTGGTGGGATCAACGGAAGTTCCGCGTCAGGAATATCACGCTGTTTACAATGCGTTGGTGCAGGCGGCTGAATTTTATGCGCTGCGTAATCAATACCAACAGGGGTTTCATTTTGCCGATGCGCGGACAATGTATCAGGCTTACGAAAGTGAGATGTACCGCTTCGATCAGCTCTATCGCAGGTTTTGTGAGGAAGCCGACAAGGTTGAAATCTGGAACATTTTGAAGCCGCTGCGAGACGACCTCGAAGCCGTTTACGCGAATTGGTATTTACCAAAAATTGCGCTTAGTTGGGGCGCGTTTGTGAATCCTGATGGGAGTTCTGCGCTGCTGAAAAACTGGCAACTTGAGAAAATCCCGAATCAATATCAGTTTTTTGAGCGGAATGTAAAAGCCCGTTTGGATGAAGCCGAAAATCGTAAGACCTACGTCATTATCAGTGATGCCTTTCGTTATGAAGCGGCGCAGGAACTCACGGATGAACTGAATGGCAAATACAGGTTTGAGGCTGGTCTGAGTTCACAGCTTGGCGTGTTGCCATCGTACACCGTGCTGGGAATGTCGAGCCTGTTGCCGCACGAAATGCTGGAATACAAAAGCAATGGCGATGTACTGGTGGACGGCAAACCAAATGCGACGCTGGAACAGCGGGATGAGATTTTGCGAAGCGTGGGCGGCATGGCGTGCAAGGCGGATGAGTTAACGAAAAAGAAAAAAGAAGAAGGGCGTGAATTCGTCAGCGGAAAACGGGTGGTGTATGTGTATCACAATGTTGTAGACGCCATGGGGGATTCGTCTTCGACCGAAGATAAAACCTTTGAAGCGGTCAGAACGGCGATGATTGAGCTGGCCGATTTGACGAGATACATCATCAACAATTTGAATGGTAATCATATTTTGATCACGGCGGATCACGGCTTTTTATTTACCGAAAGCCCGCCGGGTGAACCCGAAAAAAGTAAATTGGAAGAACGCCCGGCTGGAACAGTCAAGGCCAAAAAACGTTATTTGATCGGCGTGGATTTACCCGATCATGAAGCCGTCTGGCACGGTCAAACTTCAGTGACTGCGGAAGCCGCCGGCGAGATGGAATTCTGGATTCCGAAAGGTGCGAATCGGTTTCACTTTGTCGGTGGTGCGCGCTTCATTCACGGTGGCGCGATGTTGCAGGAAATCGTCGTGCCTGTCATCACTGTTCGGCAGGTCAAGGATAAAGCCAGGAACGAAACGAAGACCCGTCAGGTTGCTGTGCAGGTTTTGGGAAGTAATCATAAAATCACGACGGCGCGTCATCGGTTTGAATTGCTTCAGATGGAACCTGTCAGCGAGCGTGTGAAACCATTGACGCTCAAGCTGGCGGTTTATCAAGGCACTGAAGCCGTCACGAATATTGAAACGATTATTTTTGATAGTGCGGCGGACGCTTTGGACGAGCGCAAAAAATCGCTCACGCTGAACTTACAGGAACGTCAGTACGATAAGAGGACGACGTACCAGCTTATTTTACGTGACGTGGGAACTGACCGGGAATATCAAAACATACCGATCATAATTGACAGGGCTTTCAATGATGATTTCTGAGCATAACGAAAAAGATACGACGCTTGACGCGCTGCTGAATCGGCATTTTGCCGGACGGGTGGTGCGCAAAGACCTGACGAAACTGGTGAAGGAAGGCGCGAATGTTCCGGTGTATGTGCTGGAATATTTGCTGGGGAATTATTGCGCCTCCAACGATGAGGCGGTCATTCAGGACGGGTTGCAAACGGTCAAGCGGGTGCTGGCAGAAAACTACGTGCGCCCGGATGAAGCCGAGAAAGTAAAATCCATTATTCGTGAACGCGGCAGCCTGAAAATTATTGATAAAGTAACTGTGACGCTGAACGAACGGCGCGATGTCTACGAAGCGTTGCTGGCGAATCTGGGCGTCAAAGGGATTGAGGTCAATAGCAGCTATGTGAAGAAATATGAAAAGCTGTTAGCGGGCGGTATCTGGTGCATTGCCACGCTGGAATATTTTTATGAAGAAGCGCAGAAAGGTTCGCCGTTTGTCCTGCGTGAATTGAAACCCATCCAGATGCCAAATATGGATTTGGAGGAATTGTTTACGGGGCGAGGCGCGTTCACGGAAGAACAATGGATTGATGTGCTGCTGCGTTCGACCGGAATGGAGCCTGCTAACTTTCCTGAGCGCGTCAAATGGCATTTGCTGGCGCGGATGATTCCACTCGTCGAAAACAATTACAACTGCTGTGAACTAGGGCCACGAGGAACAGGGAAAAGCCACATCTATAAAGAAATCAGCCCGAATAGCATTTTGATTTCCGGCGGTCAGACGACGGTTGCCAATTTGTTTTACAACATGGCGCGGCGGACAGTTGGATTGGTTGGTGTGTGGGATGTGGTCGCCTTCGATGAAGTCGCCGGAATTTCTTTTAAGGACAAAGATGGCGTCCAGATCATGAAAGATTATATGGCTTCAGGGTCTTTTGCGCGGGGACGTGATTCTATTAATACTTATGCCTCCATGGTCTTTGTCGGCAATATTAATCAGCCTGTTGATACGCTGGTCAAAACCAGTCACCTGTTTGCGCCGTTCCCGGAAACGATGATTGATTCCGCTTTTTTTGATCGCTTTCACGCTTATATTCCTGGCTGGGAAATTCCGAAAATGCGACCGGAATTTTTCACCAATCAATACGGCTTGATTGTGGATTATCTGGCGGAATGGTTCCGCGAGATGCGCAAGCGCAACTTTGGCGATGCGATCAATAAATATTTCAAACTGGGGCGCGACCTCAATCAGCGTGACACCATTGCTGTCAAGCGAACGGTGTCCGGTCTTTTGAAGCTGCTTTATCCACACGAAGAATATGACAAAGAAGCTGTTCGCCGCTGCCTTGAATATGCGTTGGAAGCGCGTCGCCGCGTCAAAGAACAATTGAAGAAAATCGGCGGGATGGAATTTTACGATGTGCATTTTTCTTACCTTGAGCAGGAAACGCTAGAGGAAAAATTTATCAATGTTCCAGAGCAGGGTGGCGGCTCATTAATTCCTGAAGGCACTTTAAATCCTGGCGTTGTGCACACCGTTGCGACGGGCAGCGGTGGGCATTTGGGATTATTCCGCTTGGAAACACAGGTCACGGCGGGCAATGGAATTTTGAAAATGTCGGGACTTGGTTCCAACCAGGCGGCGAAGGAAGCCATCAAAGTTGGCTTCGATTATTTTAAAGCGAACGCCTCACGTATTAGTGCATCTATGAAAGCCGGGGAGCATGATTATCATTTGCATCTGGTCGAATTGCACAATAGCGGGGCTACTACTTCGCTTACGCTCCTGACCTTTCTGGCGCTTTGTTCGGCAGTATTAGCCAAGCCAGTGCAATCACAAATAGTAGCGCTTGGAAATATGAGCTTAGGCGGCAACGTCATCCCCGTAGAAAATCTGGCCGAATCGCTGCAAGTGGCGATGGATGCAGGAGCGAAACGCTTATTGCTGCCAATGGCAAGTGTCCGTGACATTCCGACGATTCCCGGCGAGCTTTTTGCGAAATTCCAAACCAGTTTTTATGCCGATCCTGCTGATGCTGTTTTTAAAGCCCTGGGAGTTGAGTAAATCTATATTAATGGACAAAATTAATGGACAAAAAAATGGATTACATCTTTACCCGCATCGCCGTTTTAATCCCTTAACGGGCGAATGGGTATTGGTCTCACCGCATCGCACTGACCGTCCGTGGCAGGGGCAAATGGAAGATGCTGTGGTCGCTGCGCAACTGGCTCACGATCCGGCTTGTTATTTGTGTCCGGGCAATGAACGGGCTGGAGGATACAAAAATCCTGACTATCACCAGACCTTTGTTTTTGATAACGACTTTGCTGCGCTAAAGCCGGGAACTCCCGATTTTGAAAGCAACGAAAATAATTTACTGATCGCGCAAGGCGAAGCTGGAAAATGTCGTGTCGTGTGTTTTTCGCCACGGCATGATTTGACGATGGCACGAATGGAAGTCGTTGATTTGCGGGCTGTCGTGGATGTCTGGGCAGAAGAATTTATCACGCTGGGAAAATTGCCGAAGATTAATTCAGTCCAGATTTTTGAAAATCGTGGTGCGATGATGGGTTGCAGTAATCCGCATCCGCACGGACAAATCTGGGCGAATGAAACGCTTCCGAATGAATTGAACAAAGAAGTAAATGCTTTTCAGAATTATACGTCTCAGCACGGTTCAGGATTACTTAGTGATTATTTACAACTCGAATTATCAAAATCTGACCGTATCGTTTGTGCCAATGAACACTTCGTAATTGTCGTTCCATTTTGGGCGGTCTGGCCTTTTGAAACGTTGCTCATCAGTCGTCGTCACGTCACTGGATTGGATCAACTCAACGACGCAGAACGCACGGGACTCGCCGACATTTTGCAGCAAATCACCATTCGTTATGACAATCTTTTCAGGACTCCATTTCCTTACACGATGGGATTTCATCAACGACCAACGGATGGTGAAGCGCATTCAGCATTTCATTTGCACGCCCATTTTTATCCGCCGTTGCTGCGTTCGGCAACCGTGAAAAAATTTATGGTGGGTTATGAAATGTTAGGAATGCCGCAGCGTGACATTACGCCGGAAGCAGCGGCGGAACGTTTGCGAGAGTTGTCATCCGTACACTTCAGTGATTAGCCACTGTGGCAAATTCTGGTTACAATATTTTTCATGTGCGATACCATAGTTTCAGTTCCTACATCACAGGATGACGCCATCTGGTTCGGTAAAAATAGCGACCGTGAACCGGGCGAAGCGCAAATCGTTGAGCATCTTCCAGCGCGTCAAAATTTGAGCGTCAATACAAAATGCACGTATCTTGAAATTCCTGCGTCCAATCATTCGTATGAAGTAATTCTCAGTCGTCCTTTCTGGATGTGGGGTGCGGAAATGGGCGCGAATGAACGTGGTGTAGTCATTGGCAACGAAGCCGTTTTCACTAAGCTCCCTTACGCCAAATCCGGCTTGCTGGGAATGGATTTATTGCGGCTCGCGCTGGAACGTGCCGATTGCGCCCGCGAAGCGCTGAATATCATCACTGATCTGATTTCGCGTCACGGACAAGGTGGGGCGGCGGGTTATCGCAATAAAAATTTTCGCTACCATAATTCGTTTATCATCGCTGATCCAAACGAGGCGTGGGTGCTGGAAACTGCCGATAAACATTGGGTGGCTGAGAAGGTCAAAGGCATTCGCACCATTTCAAATGTTCTGACCATTGGCAAAGAATTTGATTTGATTTCGCCCGAAGCGATTGCCTTTGCGCGGTCACAAAACTGGTGCCAATCTTCGGATGATTTCGATTTTGCGCAGTGCTTTGGGGATGCGAAAATCTCCAAATCAAGTGGCGGTTATGAACGCCGCGCCTGCACCTTGCAACGATTGAATAGAAATAATAATGGTCTGAGCCGGGAAGCTATTTTTGCGACGTTGCGAGATCATAATGGCTCTGTGCCAAGTCAGGGCTGGAAGATGGAAATGCCTTGTGCGCATTCTTCATGGTGGCCTCGGCGACGGGCGGGACAGACTACGGGATCAATGGTCAGCCGTTTAAGCCTAAGCGGTTCGCAGCATTATTTAACCGGCACTTCATCGCCTTGCCTGAGTGTTTTCAAGCCCGTTAATTTTGGTCAGGACAATCAACTTGGTGATACCGAAAAATTGTTTTGGACGCATGAAAAACTACATCGCTTAGTGCTGGGAGATTATGCCAGACGGCGTGCTGTCTTTGAAGAAGCTCGCGTCACATTGCAGGTTCAGATCGTGAACGGAACCGTAAATAATTCATGGGCAACGCATCTGGAAAAAATTCAGAATTGGATAGAGCGCGTCCAGCAAATTGCTGAACCGCGCAATATATTTTCTTTATTTGATCGGTACTGGAAAGAACAGGATAATCTGGATCAAATCTTTTTGCAGAAATTAGGAGAGGGAAAACATTGATGAGCAGGTTAAATGGAAGGCGCTTCCTCACACGATGGAGATGGGTTGATATGCAATTATGGGCGTTACTACGTCGGTATTATTTACGTGTTGCCATTGTCGGGTTACTCATCGGAGTGCCACTCGTTTTATGGTCATTCTGGTGGGAGCCGAATTCATTACAAGTCAAACAATATCAGCTTGAAGTGGCTCGGCTGCCAAAAGGATTTGATAAGCTTCGCGTCGTCGCGATGTCCGATTTACATGTCGGATCACCTTACATCACGCTCGATAAATTGCGGACAGTCGTAAATGAAGCAAACGCGCAAGACCCTGATTTAACAGTACTGCTCGGCGATTTTGTGATTCAGGGAGTGATTGGCGGAGAATTTGTCGAGCCGGAAAAGTTCGCCGAAATTCTGAAAGATTTGAAGGCTAAACAGGGCGTTTACGCGGTACTCGGAAATCACGATTGGATCATGGGAGGCGAACGGGTCGCAGACGCTTTTGAGCGCGTCGGAATTCGTGTTCTGACCAATGAAGCAATTCCGTTGGAACGTCAGGGAAGCAAACTTTGGCTGGCAGGTGTAGGTGATTATTTCACCGCCCATCACGATCTGAAAAAATTATCCGGCACGATCACCACCGATGATCCGGTGCTGGCGATGACGCATACGCCGGATGTTTTTCTGAAGCTTTCACCGCAGATTATTTTAACTTTGGCGGGACATACACATGGCGGACAGGTGAATTTGCCATTGCTGGGGCGCGCGGTGGTGCCTTCGGATTATGGTGATAAATATGCAATTGGAGACATCACAGAAGGCGAGCGCAGACTGTTTGTGACTTCAGGAATTGGTACCAGTATTATCGGCGTTCGTTTTTGTGTGCCACCGGAAATTTCAGTGCTGAATTTAATCAGCAAATGAGGGCTTGGGGCTTGTGAAAAATGCAGAAACACGCACGCAGTAAGTGTGCCACGACCGCGCCCTTACTGCGTGCAGGCTTCCGCATCAAGCCCCAAGCCCAATACTTATAAATCAAACACAATCGGCGCATTGACTGGCTGATATGCTTCATTGCAAATCGAAGCGTTCACAAATTTGATGCCGTTTTGCTCAACCATTCCGTAGCCTGAGTGAATATGTCCAAAAATATGCGCACGCGGCTTGATGCGGTGCACGACGGGAAGCAGTTCTTCACAGCCAACGTGCTCGTGGCGATAAGCAACTTCATCCAGAATTCCGTGCGGAGGTCCGTGCGTAATCAGCACGTCAATATCATCGGGAATCATCTGCCATTTTTGAGCAATCGCCGCGCCGCGATCTACGTTGAAAGCCCAATCAAAAAATCGCGGTTGCCACGGAGCGCCGTAAATTTTCAATCCTTCAATTTCAATAAAATTATCAAGTAAGTAATGCGCATTACTCATCAGCGTTGGCGCAAACTGCGGCGATCTTTCAAACAGCCAATCGTGATTTCCAGCGACAAAGATTTTGTGCAGGTAAGGCAACGTGCCAAGCCATTCATTGAAGGCAACAATTTCATCTATTCCGCCGCGTTCCGTAGCGTCGCCGGAATGAATGAGGATGTCGCCTTCCGGCATTGATTTAATTTTTTGATGACGCGAATGTGTGTCGCTGATGGTTACAATACGAGGCATAAGCTCACACAATACAACGTCGGGGAGATGAGCGGAAATTAAAATTTATTTTTATTTTTCTCATAGCCATTTTTTCAGCCACGCCTGCACTTCACTGACAAAAAATTTGTTGTCTTCGCCTTTTAAAATCCAGTGATTCGCGTCAGGGAAAACGATCAATTTGCTGGGTACTTTCTGACGTTGTAGCACTGACCAGTTTTCCAGAGAATTATTCAGCGGCACACGAAAATCCTGTTCGCCGACCGTGACTAAAATCGGCGTCTTGAAATTTGCAGCGTAGCGAATGGGGTTTTGTTTGCGCCAGACTTCGCCCTGTTCCCAGACGGGGCCGCCGTTGCCGACTTCGCGGTGATAAATGCCGTCGCTGGTTCCCCATTGCGATTCTAAATTCACGAGTCCCGCGTGCGAGATCAAACATTTATAGCGCGTCGTCGTCGCCTGTAACCAATTTGCCAAATGCCCGCCGTAACTCGCTCCGCCTGCCGCCTGTCGTGTGGCGTCAATAAATTTGAATTGCTTGATAGCGAAATCTGCGGCTTCGTTAATTTCATCGGCGGGGCCGGCCAGCGGATCGCCTTGAATGTCCTGTGCGAATTTTTCTCCGAAGCCCGTTGATCCGGTGTAGTTCGTGAGCAGGACGACATAACCCGGCGAAGCCAGCAAGTGATAATTCCAGCGCAGGAAAAATTGATCGCGCCACTGCGAAGCTGGCCCGCCGTGAATGACGACGAATAACGGATATTTTTTGTTCTCATCAAAATTCGGGGGGAGCGCGATGAAGTTGTGAATTTGTTTTCCACGCTTGCTGGTGAACGTGAATTCGCGGAGTGGTTGCCAGTCAATCATTCGCGTATCGTTAAAATCTTCGACAAGCAACGTGTTATGAAAATCCACACCTTTCTCAGGATTAGGTTCGATCCGAATAAATGTTGGAGGTTTGTTAGCTCGTTCAAAGTTGACGAATAAGAAGGTTTTGTTCGCTTTAGCAGGAATAGCCAAGTTAGATAAAGTGAAATTTAATTCTTGCTCGACCTGACTAACTTCGCCGCTCCCATTGAAGTGATAGATGTACTCGCGCCCTTTATTTTCAGCAGTAAAATAGAGTTTTTGATTTTCTGGACTGATTGCATAACTAGCAATTGAGCGATCAAAATTTGAAGTGAGAATTTTCTTTCCACCAGGTACTGACAAGTCAATTTTTGCGAGCCGCGTTGAGTTATAAACTTTCCCGTTTTCTACTTCATTTAAGCAATACAGTGATTTTCCATCAGGGCTGAATTTCGGTTTGGAATAGCTGCCGCGTTCTTTTGTAATCGCTGTAGCTTCTCCGCCAGCAATAGTTATTTTGTAAAGTTGTGTGCTGACATTCGCATACGCCGCGCGATTTTTTTCTGTGGTAGCCGCAAAAATAATTGCGTCACTTTCCGGCGTCCACGTTGAGTCAAATTCTTCTCCCGCCTCCGCCATTCTTCCGGCGAAGCCTTTTTCTTTCACTAAATTTGATTCTGCTAAAATGTCTTTGGCTTTGGCTCCGGCTTCGAGGGATTGCACGAACAAATGTGTTTGCTGATCGGTCAGCCAGCGATTCCAATAACGAATCGGGAAGCTTTCATACACACGGGCATTGTATTTTTTAGCTTTGCGTTCGGCGGCGATTTTCTTGTTGTCTTCATCATTCATCGCACCGGGAAAAACAGTGGAAGCGAACAATAACATTTTTCCGTCCGGCGAAAATTGCGGAGTGACTGCGCCCGTCGAAAGCGAAGTTGTGCGCACGGCGTCGCCGCCTTCGGCAATATTCAGCAGGTAAATTTGATTGACTTCATCGCCATCGCGTTTGGCGGAAAAGGCGATGATTTTGCTGTCAGGACTCCACGTTGTGCCACTCTCGCCACCTTTCGTATTCGTGATTTTGCGCGGAGCCGCGCTGCCATCCGCAGGCACAATCCATAAATCCGACACGACTTCTTTTTCGTCGTAGGTTGGTTCGACGACTGAAAACACGACATATTTTCCATCCGGCGAAGGAATTGGCGCACCGACCCGTTTCATCAACCAGACATCTTCGTGCGTGATGGCGTGCTTGGTTTGCGCGAAGGCACAGAGGAATAAGGCGCAGTTGAAAATGACAGCTACAAGCGAACGACGGTAAGTCATAAATTTTATCTCCGTGAAAATAGTTTAGAGTTCAAGCTTTAGCTTGCGTTGTTTTTACACGCTGAAGCGTGAACTCTGAACGGGATTGGCGGCGCAATTCTACACAATCACGAAAACTAAAAGTAGCGTTGCGTCCCATCTTGCGTTAATTTTATGGGCGATGATTTTCAATAAAAACAGGCAGCAGAAAATTTCCAGCCACGCAGCGCATCTCGCCGCTATATTTTTCTTTGCCTTCTTCGCTGTCATTGGCTTAGCACAAACCCCAACGATGTCGTTACGGCAGTTGCGCGATCAGTTGGTTGCTACGAATGAATTACGCGATGCGGATGTCGTCGCTATCGTCAGTGAACACGCTTTCAATGACACGGCGCAGCGTATGAAAGGCTTGGAAATCAAACTTGCGAACGGTGTAGTGATGAAAATTAATTCGGTCGCTATTGAATTAAAACCCGCTGCGGCATTGGTGAAATTAGGTGTTCAGGCGGAAGTCTCAAGTAAAGTTAAACCCATCAATTTTCGTTTGTCAGGAAAATTAGGCAGCGGAGAAATCAGCGGCTCGCATTTGCGCTTGCCGTATCAATTGACGGACGTTGCGCTTGGCGCAGAAGACTCAAAAAGTGCGACGGTCTTGAAATTTTTATTGAGTGAATGGCTCGCGCCTGCGAAATGGAATTCAGTCTTGCCGCCGCTGGAAATTCCTTTGCAGCTTAAACAGACGATTGAAATTCCGGCGGCGACATTTGAATCCAACGGCGAAATGCCGATGACGTTGACGACTCCGGCATATCAGATCAATTTAGAATTCTGGCTGCAATCATTTTTTGTGCTGGACGGGCGTGCGGCAATTGCAATGAATTTTCAACCTACAGTAGAGAAGGCTGTCATTCCAGAAGGACGGGTTGATGATGAAGCAGATGATGATGATGCAGAAAATATTAACGTCATCGTGCATCTCACTCAACATCTCACCACCAGCAATGATGTGCGCGTATTGGTGCGAAAAAATGCTGCGAACAATTTACTTACCAAACTTGCCACGTCACGCGAAATTGATTTGACTGTTAAGTTGAAACCCGGTCGCATTCGCGCCGAAGAAGTGAATGCCGTGTTTGGTAAGATTTTGAATTTTACGGATGTTGAATCAGGAGATGGTGCAGCGAACGTTGCGAATCTTAGCGTAGAAAATTTCGACGCGGCAAAAATAAATTTGCGTTTGAGCGGACAGGGAGAAATCAACGCGAACGTCAAAGGGCGAGAATTCGGAATCCCTTACAAGCTCTCCCCGCTTGGGAAATTTTCAATTGCCAATGAATTGATTCCGTTGATTATCGCCAGTCAAGACGGGCGTTTGATGATTAGCGCCGTTTCCGGTTCGATAATTCCAATGAAAATAAACCTGATTATTCCCGTAGCCATTGGGCGTGGTTTTAACTTTTCCAGGACAATAAATCTGCAAGCCGATCAATGGTTAAAGGGAATGGAACTTCCCGCAATTTTTACGCAGGAAATAAATCTTCCACGCCGAATAGTGATGAATAAAAATAATGAGATGAGTGTTGTAAATTCGGAGCTGAGCCGCTACACGGTCACAAATTTACAGGTTGAAGTCACTGCCGGAAATATTGAAATCAGGGCAGACATTAAATAAATCAGTATGCGTTTATGGCTTTCCAAAAATAGTGAAGTGCCGATTCGGGAACAGCTTGTTTCGCAAATTATTCTTGGCATCACCAGCGCCGATTTAGCGCCGGAGCAAAAGCTGCCGAGCACCCGCGAACTGGCACGACGTTTTCAAATTCACGCGAATACTGTTGTCGCGGCCTATCGTGAACTTGATGAACGTGGATGGATTGAATTAAGGCAGGGCAGCGGGGCTTATGTTCGGGGGCGAACGGCGAAAAATAATGGAAATGAAAAATTTGCGCTGGATCAACTAACGACAGCATTTTTGCAACAGGCGCGCGCGAATGGCTTTTCGATTCAGGAGATCAAAGCGAACGTCGGCTATTGGCTGAATCTGCAACCGCCGGATCACATCGTTGTGATTGAATCAGATGAAGCATTACGCGAAATCCTGATCGCTGAGATTCAAGAAGGTACGGATTGGCAAGTCACTGGAGTGAGCCTTGAAGAATGCCGTGAAGCAAGAAACTTAGCTGGAGCATTGCCAGTTACTTTATACAGCCGGACTGAAGCTGTCCGTTCCATGCTGCCTCAGAATTATAATTGTCATCTTTTGCATTTGAACTCGGTGCCAGCGGCAATGCAGGGGAAAACGTTACCTCCGCCGGATGCACTCGTCGCCGTTGTTTCAGGCTGGTCAGATTTTTTGCGGTGGTCGCATGCGGTTTTAATTGCCGTCGGAATTGAAGAAGCTGCTTTGAATCTGCGACTTACCAACGAACGTGGATGGTGTCAAAGTATTCGAGGATGCACCTTTGTTATTGCTGATGTGATGACTGCCAGAGAAATTCCCACCGAGTGCGAGACCCGCATCTTTCGTTTAGTTGCGGAAAGCTCATTGCAGGAATTGCGCGAACTTATGCCGAAAAATTGACGCAAAGATTTTCCTTGCACGACGAAACTCTTTCATGACAAACTGCACTCAGTTTTGAGTGGTCTCCCCGACCAATTTCACGTTTTACAACCCTCCATTTTTGCCCCCTAAAGCAAGTAAAATATGAGCTATATTGATCTGCCGCCGATCATCGAGAAGATGCTGAGCGTTTCGGACCTGGTGAGTGATTTGAACTTTTCGGTGGGACGTACACCACAGGTTGAAGTCAACGGCAAACTGGTTCCAGTGGAAGTCGGGATGAAAAGCATCACGCCTTACCATACTGAAATCATGGCGATGGCGTTGATTGGCGATAACGTCGAAGCGGCTGAAAAACTGGTCAAAACAGGTTCGACGGATATTAGTTACAGCTTGCCGATGCGGTCGCGCTTTCGCGTCAATATTTTTCGCCAGCGCGGGACGTTGGGCATTGTGATGCGCGTGATTCCGCCGCAGGTTCCCAGCCTGACGTCACTTACTTTGCCCACGCAATTAGGCGACATCACTGAACTGAAAAACGGATTAGTGCTGGTGACTGGCCCGACTGGTTCCGGCAAATCTTCGACACTTGCGGCAGTCATCAATAAATTTAATTTAGAGCGCCCCTACCACATCATCACGATTGAAGACCCGATTGAATTTTTGCATTTGCATCGTGTTGCCACCATCAATCAACGCGAATTGGGCAGTGATACACCAAATTTTTCAATGGCGTTGCGGGCGGCTTTGCGGCAGGCGCCGAAAGTTATTTTAGTCGGAGAAATGCGTGATCTGGAAACGACGGAAATTGCACTTGAAGCCGCAGAGACAGGGCATTTGGTGCTTTCAACGTTGCATACGATTGACGCGTCAAAAACGATTGACCGCATCATCGGATTATTTCCCGCCAACGAAGAAAATGTCATTCGGACGCGGCTGGCGCAATCCTTCCGCTACATCGTGTCGCAGCGTTTGATTCCACGTTCTGATGGTACCGGGAGAATGGCTGCCGTTGAGATTTTGAAATCTACACCGCGCACCCGTGAATACATCGAACGCGGTGAGAGTGAAGGACGTTCGCTGATTGACGCGATGAATGATGGAGGCTTGGAAGGCATGCAGAGCTTTGATTCCGTCATTGAAAAAATGATTCAGGACAAATCTGTCTCGCGTGAAGATGGTTTAGCCTACGCGACCAATCCGCACAATCTGGCGTTGCGCCTGTCCGGTTTCGGTGGCGGTAGTGCCAGCGATGAAGTGAAAAATGCGACGCGCCCCGCTGCCGCACCAGCTTCGGCAGGCAATTCGATGTCATCTGTTATCAGCAAATACTAAGAAAACGATTTACAGCTTATGCAAGTTTCATGTCCGCAGTGTAGCGCCAAATTACAATTAAGCGCGGCAAAATTGCCCGATCATCCGTTCATCATCAAGTGTCCGAAATGCGAATGTGGCTTTCAGGTCACGCCTGAGAAACAGATCGAAGAAATGCTTGAAATTGCCGCTCCGCCTCCGGCTCCAATCCCCGCAGCACCGCCAGTTGCGCCAATGCCTGCCCCTCTTGCCGCTTCTCAGGAAGTTCCGGTGTCTGAGCCACCGCCAATCGCTCCGCCAGAGCCAGCGACAGCCTTTCCAGCGACAGCCTTTGCCGCTCCCTCGCAAGCAGTTCCTGCTGCGCCGATTCAGACTCCAGCCGGAGCAACTCCAGTGCCTGCCAGTGAACCAGTAGCGAAAGCTCCAGTTCGTCCAACTTCAGACTTGCCCTCTTCGTTTTCGCCAGGGATGGCTGCGGTGGGCTTCACAAATTCAATGCCGACCCCGACCGCGTGGGATGATTCACATACGCTCGTTGCGCCGCAAAGTTCAGGTGGAAACAATGATCTTTTACAAGCGCTGACTTCGTTGTTGTTATCTGCTTCGGTATCGAAGCCAAGTCCTTCGATACCGCAATCGCGCCGTCGTTATGTGATTACCTGTTTGTCAGATCAGGAAGCCTGCGCCAAAGTCAAAACAATTTTAGGTGAACAGGAATATTTTGTAACAGCGGCAGAATCACCGGACCAGGTGACTTCGTTGCTGCAATCCAGCCATCAACTGGATATTTTGTTACTTGATCCGGGTTTCCATTCCGATGAACAGGGCGGCGCCTCGATCATGCGTTATCTGAACATGCTGAATCCGGCGCGTCGTCGTCGTGTCTTCGTCGTGGTTGTTTCGCAAACATTCAAAACGATGGACACGCAAGCCGCCTTCTCGCATGGCGTCAATATGATTGTGAATATGAACGAATTGGAAATGTTACCGAATGCCCTGGCGCACAGCATTAGTGATTTCAATAATCTCTATCGCGCATTTAATGTGGCCAGCGGAATCTCTCCATTTTAAATTTGCGTTTTCGTAGTAGATTTGATTTGCTAGAGCAATGATTACTGCGGAAATCCTGCAACAACTTGCCAATCTCGTCGGGTCAGAATTCGTCTCGACTGCCAACGACATCATTACTGAAAATTCTCAGGACGCGCTCAAGCAGGTCTTTCCCTGCGAGGCCGTCGTCTTTCCGCGTACCGCTGAAGAAATCGCCGCGATCATGAAATTAGCGAATGAACATTGCTTTTACGTGACGGCTCGCGGAGGAGGAGTTGGTTACGTTGGCAGCGCTGTTCCGATTCGCGGTGGTTTGGTGCTGGCGACGAAGCGGATGAATCAAATTCTGGAAATTCGCAAAGATGATTTGCTCGCCGTCGTCGAACCCGCCGTCACAAATTACGAATTGCAACAAGCCGTCGAAGCACAAGGATTGTTTTATCCGCCTGATCCGTCCAGTTGGAAAGAATCGTTTATTGGCGGCAATATCGCTTTGAATGCCGGTGGCCCGCGCTGCGTCAAATATGGCAATACCAAACAGTTTGTTTTAGGTGTAGATTTTGTGACTCCTACCGGAGAAATCGTCAAAGCCGGAGGGCGGACGCCAAAGAATGCCACAGGTTTTCAATTAGCCAGTTTGATGGTCGGCAGCGAAGGCATGCTTGGCATTATAACGCGGGCGATTTTGCGGCTGGTTCCCAAGCCTGAGACACGCCGCACAGCGCTGGCAATCTTTGCTACTGCGCAGGACGCCTGCAATTGCGTAGCGGGCTTTACCGAAGCCGGAATCCTGCCTGTGGCGTTAGAACTGCTGGATCGCGCTTCGATCAATGCGATTGAAGATTATGATCCAACCGGAATGCCGCGCGATGCGGGCGGCTTGTTGATTATCGAAGTTGATGGATTGAAAGAAACCGTTGTGCGTGAAGCGGAAATCATGCGCGAGCTATGCGCAAAGCACCACGCGATAAAATACACGGAAGCTGCCACTGAAGCAGACTCCGAAGCAATCTGGGAAGTGCGCCGCAAAATGTCTCCGGCGGTGAAAAAAACCGGCGCCGTGAAAATTAATCACGACATCGTAGTGCCGCGTTCGCGCATCCCGGAAATACTGGAGTTTATTGAAGGAATTAGTAAACGTTATGATTATCCGATTCCAACTTTTGGTCATGCCGGAGATGGCAATCTGCATACGAATCTGATGTTGCCGGACAACGAAGAAGAAACCAGAATCAAATCTTCCAAAGCGGTGATTGAAATTTTTAAGAAAGTGGTGGAACTCGGTGGGACGCTTTCCGGTGAACACGGCATCGGTTATGCGAAGGCTCCGTATCTGGATTTAGCCGTTTCGCAACCTACCATTGATGTCATGAAAGCCATCAAAAAAGCGCTTGATCCAAATGGAATTTTGAATCCTGGCAAGGTGCTTGAAGTGGCAATGCAGTCACACGAGATTCATTATTTGACGAGCGATTTCCCCTGCTGCTAAGGGTACGATAGGCGGGACGCCTATCGTACCTAAAACGAAACTGGCACTGTCATGAAGCAGAGAAAAAATACGACGAGTCCAATGAGTGCGACTATTTTACGGGTCAAATCCAGTGGTTCGTCTTCATCGTAAACAGGTGGGTGTCCGGCGCGAATCATCACAGCTAAAATAATAATAAAGAGCACATACACCAGTAATCCATTGAAATAATAGGAAGCGGCGGTCAGTAGAATCATCCCGGCGAAAATTGTGCGTCCGATGAGTGAATGAAGCTTACGACCAAAAATGGCGTACACGACATGACCGCCATCCAATTGACCGACAGGCAATAAATTCAAGCTGGTCACGAGGCAGCCAACCCAGGACGCCAACCAGATTGGATTGATTGCCAGATTTATTGAGACACCCAGAAGTTTTGCAATCGCACGAAACAAAGGCGGATCATTAAATGAAATGCCAAGCCCGTCGGAAGGTATCACTGGCACTGATTGCGAAAAATGTAATCCAACGATAGCGGCAGGAATTAAAAAAACAAATCCAGCTAACGGGCCAGCAATGCCAATATCAAACAATGCACGTTTGGATGGAATGCGAGATTTGATTTTGATGACTGCGCCGAACGTGCCTACAGGCGGAAATGGCGAAGGAATAAAATAAGGCAAGGTCGCCTGCACTCCGTAATACCGACAGGCAAAATAATGTCCGAACTCATGAGTGCCAAGAATCATTAACGCCGTGAAGGAAAACAGCAGACCTTTCGATAATCCAGCGAAGCTGAATAAAGCGTCCCATCCGCTCATAAAAACTGCGCTGCACAACGTAGTCGTAACGATGGTCGCACCCAGCAAAAATAAATGGAACAGGACTTGTCTGACAGTAAATTCAGGCTCCGGTTTGATGTCGCCATTATCGGCAACGGTATAGTATTCAGGCAGTGAATCGAATTCGTTCTGACTAACTGGAAAAGAATAAGGTTGGCTCATAAGCTGGCTCAGTAAAAATGCGGGGTGGCTGCGGTGAGAAAAAATTATTTTTTGAAGAGGCTGTCAAAAGATTTTTTTACGTCGTCTTTGCTCGCAGTCGGGCTACTGCTTTTTTTCGTCAAGGCGACACGTTTATCGGCCTGGAAAAATTCGCAAAAGTTCGCGCGACTTTTATCTTTGACGTAATCAGCCTGATTTTCAGTGCATTGATTGCTTCTGCCGGGATCGAAGAAGCGGCAGTTTTTACAACAATGCATATCAGCGTTGCAATGAGG
>JAYVRW010000061.1:0-7804 GCA_043775925.1 Blastocatellia bacterium | reverse complement strand
ATGGTCGCTTTGATTTCATGACCTTTTTCATTGTCTTCTTCGGTCGCAGTCGCAAAGCCGATCGGCATTCCATCCGGCACAATTGAATCCACCTCTTTAGTCGTGGTAGCCGCCGCCGCTTCGGTCTTTTGCTGGGCAGTGACTTTACTGGTGAAGCGTTTGCTCACTGTGAAGCCAGCTATCGCGACGACAGCCATCACAACTAAGGCAACAACGTTATTGCGAGTTAATGTAAGTAGTGAAAAAGGCATAAGTATCCTTCTGCATCCAGCCTCTAAAACTGGACACACGAATTCCTGCCAGGACGAAAAATGCACGGCAGTATTGATTTTATTGACGATTGTTGGGTTCCGTGGTACGGAAATTGCTAGGGGGAATTAACTTGCGGATGAACACAACGGCGCTCACGATCAAATTTGATTGTCCTGTGGCTCTGCTTTCAAACATACACCCTCCCTCTCCTCAAACTGTAGCAACAGCGGATTGATGATTTATTTTTTTGCCAGTCGGCTTCGTTTGAGCTGGCTTTGTCTGAAAGTTGTTGATGGAACGGCGGGAATTTATCGGAAAGGTTTTTACCTGTCAAGTAGCTGGATAAAATTTATTCTTTTTTTGTATACTCAGTCTGTATACAAAACGCCCGCACGAGGTAGGAGCACCTTACTTCGTGCAGGCATCTGCAATACAGCTTTTCAGACCGATGTACCTATTTTACGGAGCGCTCAGTGTCATTGAACGAAATATTATTATTCGTCAGCGTTGTCGAAATTGCGCGCTGCAATTCGGCGGCGGCTTTGTTGTAATCGGTTAAGGCGCGGAGTTCGCGTCCCTGCGCGGATGACAAAGCATTCTGGCGATCCAATACAAAGAAATTGGTAGATTGTCCGGCATCGAATTTTCGCTGTTCGCTGGCGAGTTGCAGTTCAGCATTTTTACGCGAATTCTGCGCCGCTTCGACGCGGCGTTTGGCGGTTTCGACACTTTGCAAAGCATTGCGAACTTCGACTTCGATGAGCTGTAGCACGCGCTGTTTTTGTACATCAATCTGCTTCGCTTCCTGCTCGGCGCGACCAAGCTGCGCTTTCGCTTGTGTGTTATGCAACGGCAAACTAATCGTCACTCCAAAACGTAAGGTGCGATATTCATTCTTGGCCAAATTCCACACACTTTTCGGATAGCTCCCAATGAATTTCGGATCAGTTCCACCGCCCGAACTGACAACAATTGGCGTGAGTCCAGCCAAAGTCGAGAGCTGATTAAGCCGCCCATAAAGCAACGTATTGCTGGCGGTAATCGGGTTTGCTGTCGTTCGCTGAGTTCCGGCTAATCCGGTCGTGCCATACGACGTCACAAAATCAATTTGCGGTTTCGCCTGATCTTGATAGAACTCAACATCAATTTCGTTCAGTTCTCCACGAAAGCGAAACTGCTCAAGTTCCGGGCGATTTTTGAGCGCGGTCTGCGTCGCTTCTTTCAGCGATAAAGCGATGTCCGTATTAATTTGCGGAGTGTCAACGGGTTCAAGCAACGATTCCCACATTTCGCCGCTGGATGGTTGTAGCATCAATCCTTTTAGCGCATTTTCAGCGCGTTGAATCACTTCGGTCGCGGCTTCTAGTTCGTCAATGCGACGCTCAACATCTACGCGAGTGGAGATAACATCGGAAGGCGCCAGCGTTCCGGCTTCGACCAATCGTTGGTTATGGGCAAGCTGAATTTTACCGTTATCCAGGGCTTCGTTTTTGATTTGATAATCGCGTCGCGCAAAGACTAAATCCCAGTAGGCACGTTGCACTTGGGAAACAATTTCAATCGCTCGTTGACGGAATTGACTGTCAGAAACATCCAGACGTTTTTTCGCCAGTTTGATCGCACGACGCGCCGGATCAACCTGTTTATTACGAAAGAGCGGCTGCACAAAACTGAAAATAAGATTGGAAGTGACTTGTGGATTCAAATCATTGAACGGGCTTTGCGAAGTGGCGCGGGTATTGTCGAACGACGCTTGAAAACTGGAGCCATATTTATTTTGCAGCTTCTGCGAATATGATGCGCTGCCCACTAATCCGGTAGTCTGACCAGCTCCAAAGATGCTGGTGACGGGGCTGTTCGCTCGCTGATAATTTATTGACGCCGCAATGTTTGGATCGTAGACGCCTTTCGTAGCTTTCAAATCCCATTCTCCAAGCCGGATATTTTCGCGTTCGACTTCGATGTCGCGATTATTTTCCAGCGCCATCGTGACGGCTTCACGCATTGTCAGCATCACACGTTTGTTATTATCTACGCCGATGCGGGATTCGATGACGAGTGATTTTTTCGGTGCGGTGTCCTGTGCTAAGACTGCGGGCGAAATTAGAAAAATGCCAAGTAAAATTGCGGTGTTCAGAGTTTTCATAAATCTATCTCCAGCGAAAAAATTAGCCGGAACAATTAAATATTTTTTCCTACATGTAATGACTGAGCTTTTCGGTAAATCCATGTCGCAGTCGCTACATCTTCGATGGCTAAGCCCAGTGATTTGAATAAGGTGATGTCTTCGGAGGATTTGCGCCCCTGCACTTCGCCATTGACGACGTGGCAAACTTCCTGCACGCGCTCCCAGGTCAGAATTCCTTTTTCGACGGGGAAGACTAATTCTCCGGCTTCCATTTTTGCCTGATCTTTGGAATCTACGGCGATGAAGTTTGCTCGTTTGATGACCTCATCATCAACTTCGCTGCGCATGATTGAATTGCCTCCGGCAGCGTTGATGTGTGTCCCAGGTTTGAGCCACGTACCTTCGAGCACAGGTTTTGGCGAGGACGTAACCGTGATGAGAATCTCAGCATCGGCGGCGGCTTCAGGCTCGGCGACAGGAGTAATATTCTCAATGCCAAGCTGAGTGCTCATCGTTGCGCTAAACTGATTTCGCTTTTCTTCCGAGCGGCTGAAGACCTTTACACTTTCAATTTTTCTCACTGCACAAACTGCCGCGAGCTGCGATTGTGCCTGCCAGCCTGTGCCATAAATCCCGACCGTTTTTGCATCTTCACGCGCCAAATATTTAGTGGCAATACCGCTGGCTGCGCCTGTCCGCATTTGTCCAAGCTTGTCGGCTTCGATGAGTGCGAGCAATTCACCTGTAGCTGTATCGTACAGGGTGACGTGAAATCTCGCTTTACCTTTCGCTACGGTGTACGCCTTTAAGCCGTAAGTTCCAAGCGAAGCAATGGCGCCGCTCATCGTCATCAGAATTGCTCCGTTAGCGCGAACGCGACGACGCGATTCATTCGTGGCATCGCCTGTGGCTTGCGCTTTGAAAGCGGTCTCAACAGCGGCGAGTGTGTCCGACATTGTCAGTAAATTTGTAACATCTTGTTCGGTAAGATAAATCATGGTTTTATGCGACAGCGAAATCCAGCAATTGTCTTTTGTAAGGCGGGTGGAACGCCAACACGATGTCTTCCTTTGGAATTCCTAATTCAAGCAAACGATCTACAATTCCAAAATCCGTCAGATCGCGTTGCACCCAAATTTTTCCATTCTTAATATCAATATGAATTGAACTTCCATAAGCGCGCCTCTGTTCCTGCCAGCCAACATTGACAAGCAGGTAATGATCGCGCTGGCGATCAATAATAATTTCACCTTCAATTTCTTCAGGAATAGATTTATGACTGCCTATCTTTTCCAAAATTTCCTGCACACAGTTACGGTACTTTTCTACTTTATCCATTTGATTACCTCTTTTTGAATTGGAGCGTAGACGATAATTTTTAAGTCATAACGTTCAATCGCAGATTGTGTAAAATCCATATTGAAAAATTCATCGAAAGTTTCTTCAGGCACTGCTAAATATAAAATGCGATCAGGCTCTTGATGTTCAAGCGCAAGGTGATAACTCAAAAATTGCCCCAACGCATTGTAAAAATCTGTAATGAACGAGAGACCCAAAAAGCTTTTGATCTCGACAGCGATTTTTTGAGATCCTTTGGTTGCTGCGAGCAATTGTTCTGCTCCTAAATCAATTTGCATTTCCACTCTGCCGAACTTGACTTGAAGCGGATCGTGTGTGATTTTCTAACCGTCTTTTTCTAACCCTTCTCTTACAGCGTCATGGAATTTGTCTTTCGCAGCCATAAAATTATTTCCCAATCATCGCGGAAGTTATTGTTGCCAATTTCCTTTTCATCTTCGAAGATTTGCCTGTCAATCTCATCCACAGTGAAGAATTAATCCAATCATCAAAAATCGAATACACCACCGGAGTCATCAGCAATGTCAGCAATAAGCACAGGCTTTGTCCGCCGATGACGACGACGGAGGTTGAGCGGTTGATGCCGGAACCGGGGCCGTTGCTTAATGCCAGCGGAGCCATTCCCGCAACGAACGCCAGCGTCGTCATTAAAATTGGGCGCAAGCGGTCTCGGCTCGCCTGCACTAACGCCAGATGTCGCTCCATTCCTTTGGCGCGCAATCCATTCGTATGATCAATTTGAAGAATCGAATTTTTCTTGACCATCCCGAACAGCACCAGCAATCCAAGCAGCGTAAACATATTCAGGGATTGTCCGGTCACGAGTAATGAGAACATAGCGAATGGGACGCTTAACGGAATTGCCATCAGCACTGTGATCGGATGCAGGAAAGATTCAAATTGCGCCGCGAGAACAATGTACATGAAAATAAACGACAACAGAAAAGCGAGTGCGAAGCCTTTGCCAGTGCGTGTTTGCTCTTTGATGCGTCCAAATTCAATGACGGAATATCCCGGCTGCATATTCAGGTCTTTCACGTCTTTCAAAAAGGTTTCCTTGACCTGACTTTGCGAGACGCCTTCTTTGAGGTTTGCGGTCAACAGCACGCGACGCTGACGGGCAGCCCGCTCGATTTGGGTTGGCCCTGTCGCTGGTTCAAAATGCACCATATTTTCCAGTCCGACACTGCCCAATCTGGACGATGGCACGTTTAATTGTTTGATGCCTGCCGTATCCGTTCGATAATTTTCATTGGCGCGAACATGAACTTCGTATTGCTCGCCGCCTTCGTTGTATGTCGAAACTTTATCGCCACCGACCAATAACCGCAGGCTTTGCGCAACATCAGAGACGTTGACGCCGAGGTCTGCCGCCTTCTGACGATCAATCACTGCTCGCAATTCCGGCTTACCAAAAACCAGTGTGCTGTCAGGATCAACGATGCCGGAAGTATTTTTCAGTTTGGCTAAAAGTTTATCGGAATATTCTCTGAGCCGATCTAAATCCGGCCCTAAAACCATGAATGAGAAGTTCGCGTTTTGATTGGAAGAGCCTCCAATCGCAGCGATAGTTTGGACGGAGCTACGCAGGTTCAGCGCTTTGAATTTCGGAATAACCTCATCACGCACTTGCTGCATGATATTGAATTGAGTTTTGCTGCGCGTTTCCAACGGCGCTAATTTGACGTAGACCGTGGCGACGTTGGAGTTGGCTTGCTGATCGGCTCCAATCGTCGTCAACGTGTATTCAATGCTGGGTAATTTGCGAACCTCAGCGGTAATCCGGTTGACAGTTTCAGCCGTCGTTTGTAGTGACATGCCTTCGGCAGTGCGGATCGTCAATTCAAATTCGCTCTGGTCATCTTCAGGGAAAAAATCTTTACCGACCGCCTGAAATAACGGAACAGTCGAGATGAAAACTATCAGCGCAATCAAGCAGATCAACCAGCGATGATGCAACGAAAATTGGAGCAAACCGGAATATCCCCGATCAAGCATGCGCATCATCCACGAATTCTTTTCGCCTTCGTGCTTACTGGCGGGAACACGCTTGAGCATGCGTGCGCTCATCATGGGAGTCAGCGTAAAACTTACCAGCAATGACACTGCGATTGAGAAGGTCATGGTGAGGGCAACGCTCTTGAAAAAGCGTCCGGCAATGCTCGCCATGAATGCGACTGGCAGGAAAATTACAATCAATGAAAGAGTCGTCGCCATAACTGCCATGCCAATTTCTTTGGTCGCGGCAATGGCAGCTTCAAACGGTTCGTAGCCTTTTTCTTCGATGTAACGAAAGATGTTTTCCAGCACTACGATGGCATCATCAATCACGATTCCTACGGCGAGCGTCAGTCCCAGCATTGACGGACCGTTCAGCGTAATCCCCGCCCATTCCATCATCGCAAACGTGGCGATAATCGAAGAGGGAATCGCCACCGCTGCGATGATCGTGGCACGCAGATTTTGCATAAAAAGCAGCACCACGAGCGCCGCTAAAATTGATCCCAAAACCAAATGTTCGCGGACGGTGTGAAAGGCTGCCAGAATAAAGACTGCCTGATCGCGGACGATATTCAGATCATATCCTGGCGGCATGGATTTCTTAACTTTTTCAAGCTCGACTTTCAAACCATCAATCACATCCACCGTATTCGTCCCCGATTGACGGCGAATTTGTAAGAGTAACGTTGGCTTGTCGTTGTAAAATCCCGCGCTGACTTCCTGCTCAACACCGTCTTCCATGGAGCCAATATCAGAAATTTTTATCGGGTAGCCGTTGCGCGTCGAGACGATAAGATTATTGAAATCCTTTGGATTTTGGAGCCGCCCCAATGTGCGCAAAGTGAGCGTTTGCTTTTGCTGTTCAATGCGTCCGCCGGGGACTTCGAGATTTTGTGCTTGCAGCGCCTGCGAGACCTGCGCGACGGTCAGATTGTAAGCGCGCAGCTTATCGCCATCCAGATTAATATTGATTTGCCGTTTGCGTCCGCCGATGATTTGGACTTGTCCGACTCCGTTGACGGACTCAATTTGTCGCCGCAAAATCTTGTCCGCGTAATCGGTCATTTCCCGCACGGAATGATTCGATGAAATGGAGACCGTCATAATCGGCGAAGCATCAGGATCAAGTTTTTCAATCGTCGGAATCTCGACGTTTTTGGGCAACAATGGCAGGACGCGATTGATCTTATCGCGCACATCCTGCGCCGCAGTGTCCAGATTACGATCCAAATCAAAGTTGACGAAAACCAGCGAAACGCCTTCGGAAGACGTAGAGTTTAAATCTTCAATTCCACTGATAGTATTGACCGCTTCTTCGATTTTGTCTGTGATTTCTGATTCAACTTCCTGCGCGGCTGCACCTGGCAAGCGCGTGATAATCGTCACGACAGGGAATTCAACTTTTGGAAATCTTTCGACTGTCAGGCGATTGTAGGAAAAGACTCCCAACACAATTAAAGTCGTAATCAACATCGTCGCGAAGACCGGACGACGAACACATATTTCTGCTAGTTTTTGCATAAAAATTAATTAGGAATTGTTTTTAAGCTTTCTTCGTATTCCGCAAATCCACCTTCGATAGCCGGGATAATTTCTATAAATTCAAAATAAGGTACGGTAAAAATTTTCGAGTCTCTGATGCAATCAATCAGGAAATAATAATCTTGTAAGTTACTGGTCTCGAAAACTGCAATGTCACTGCATTTCGTAGAAAATGCCTCAGCATCATAAAAACGAACACTGACATCCGAATACTTTCCGAACAGCGGATTGAGATTCGTTTCGACAAATTCGTTCCGCTCCTGGCGTGAAAGTGCCAGCCACTCTTTCGTCGCATTCATCAGGATAAAGAAAGTGTATTTCCGTTCCATAAGCTTGAGTTATTTACTCGTGACTATTGTTCCTTGTTGCAGTTTGTCAGTATTGCTTATCGCTACCTGATCGCCTTCGTTGATACCTTCCGTAATTTCGACCAAATCACCGTCGGTCAAGCCAGTTTTGACCAGCTTCTCGACGGCTTTACCGTTTTCGATCACAAAGACTTTAAGTATTCCGGCAATCGTA
>JAYVRW010000060.1:0-30047 GCA_043775925.1 Blastocatellia bacterium | reverse complement strand
TGGTGTTACTCTAACTGGTGCGAGGGAGGTGCAAAATCATCTCTCTCGCACCAAATTTATTTGGAGGTCTCCCCATGAAATACTACTTATTAGCAGCGGCATTATTATTAATTGCTTGTTTCACTATCGCGCAGGATTCTTCAGCGCGTCTGCTTTACGCCGACTTTGAAAAACTAAGTAAGGAAAATCGCCCAATCAGCAATCGAGATGGGCAAATTATGTTTGAATCGAATGCTGAAAATCAATCTGGTAAACCAAAAATCAATCCACAAATGTTTGGCCCCCAGGCGCCACTCACCCAGCGGCTGGGCTTTCAATTTGAGATTACCGCTCCGAATGCCTGGGCTGAAGCTTCGATGAAAATTGTTGGCATGAAAGATAAAGGACGCTTAGATGATTGGGCTAAGACTTTACTGGTAAAAGCTGAGGACGTGAGTGCTTATAAATTCCTCTCAATAGATATTGGCGCAGCAGGTGTTACTCAGGTCAGACTTAGAATTATTAGTGAAGGCAACGGAGTTGATACTGGCGGCGCTCCCCCTGAAAATATCGTGACGATCAATAGCGAACTCAAAAATTATAAAATTGCGCTGACCGATTTCAAACAACCAACCGGAGATTGGGTTAAGAAAAAAGTAACGACCGAACAAGTCACAAAAAAACTGACGGGAATTCAGCTTAGCGTGACGCAGGTTCCATCCAAAGGGATGGTCGTCGTGGATAATGTTGCTTTTGAAAAGTAAGTGCTTATGGAGCAGCCCCGCAAACCATACGATCAGGCGTTCAAGTTCTTAGCCGAGCAGGACGCCGAAGCTATCTTATTTCTCGTGGGAGCGTTACCGGAAAAAATCACCGCGATTGAAACGCTTCCACCTGAATTAAGTTCGACAACACTCATTCCCGATCAGCTTTATCTGGTGACGACACCGGATGAGAAATATATCGTTCACATCGAAGCGCAAACGTATTGGGACGCCGCCATTCCGCAGCGCATGTCTGAGTACGCCCTGTTGCTCTGGTTGAAATACCGTCTTCCAGTGATGGGGTATGTACTTGTTCTGAGTCAGAAAAAATTCCCCCTCAAAGTCACGCCATCCGTTACAATTAATGCGGGATATACGCAAATTACTACGCGTTTTCAAATTGTACGTTTATGGGAAATCCCGGCTGAGGAAGCGATAGCGCAAAACCGTTCAGCGCTGTTGCCTTTTGTGCCTTTGATGCGGGGCGACGAAGCGCTCCTCAACGCCAGCGCACAGGCATTACAGGCTGTGGCAGGTGAACGGCTCAGGCTTGATTTATCCATGCACTTTATTGTCCTGGCAAGCTTGCGTTACAATTACCAGGACATCTTTGATTTGATTGGGAGCAAGACTATGATTTACATACGTGGAATAGAAGAAGCGCCAGCCTATCAGGCAATTTTCGGAGAAGGGCGTCAGGAAGGGCGTCAGGAAGCAGCAGCAGTATTAGTCCAGGTGATTCAGCATCTGGCTACGCGACGTTTTTCTGGTCTGAATATCAGTTCAGAACTTGAGAAAATTTCCGACCTGAATATTCTCGGACAAATTTGTGAAGAAGTTCCGCAAGTAGATAGCGCTGAAACACTTGTCTCGCGGATCAAGGAATTATCGGCAGGGTTGTAGAATGCTGATTCTTATTTTATTTATTTTTTTTGGGATGCCACAGGATGGGCAGATGGTGCGAGAATCTGAGGCGCAGTTCTCACGTGCCGTCGAACTTCAGCAAAAAGGCGATTTACAGGGCGCACGAGAAGCCTACGAAGCTGCTCTGAAACTGATTCCACGCCGTTCTGATGCATTATCGAATCTTGGAATTATTCACGCGAAGTTAGGGCAGTACGAGAAAGCCATCAACAGTTATAAAGCTGCGCTGGAAGTTGATCCCGCCGAAAATATTACGCGCCTCAATCTGGGCATCGCTTTCTATCAAACCGAACATTACACCGATGCGCAGACAGAATTTCAGAAAGTTGTAACGGTTCAACCTGAAAATTTCCAGGCTCGCTTTTTGAATGGAATGTGCCTTTTTTATGCCGGAAAATTCAATCCGGCAATTTCTGAACTTGAGAAAGTTTACGCTGCGCAAAGTGAAAATATTTCGGTGGCGTATGCGCTGGCGAATGCTTACATTCAGAACCAGCAAATTGATAAAGGTCAGATACTCGTAGACAAAGTTTTCAAAAACCTGAATTCGGCGGAAGCTCATCTGATCATCGGTTCATTTAATTTAGCGCGTAAGGAATTACAACCTGCGGCTGAGGAATTAAAGCAGGCAGTAGAGATGAATCCGAAATTGCCGACTGCTCATTCTCAACTTGGGGTCGTCTATCTGATGACCGGAAACCGTGATTTGGCAATCAAGGCCTTTCAGGATGAATTGGCTTTAAGTCCCAATGATTTCGTCGCAAATACGCGGCTCGGATGGTTGTATCGTGAAGACAATCGGCTGGATGAAGGCGAAAAACTTTTGAAGCGTTCGCTGGAACTGCGTCCGAATGATCCGGCTCCGATGTTTCAATTAGCACAATTGGTGAATGCGCAGGGAAAGCCTGAAGAGGCAGCGAAATATCTTGAAGCCGTGGTTGCGCAGTTGCCGAATTACAATCAGGCGCACGTGTTGTTAGCCCGAATTTATTTCAAGCTCAAACGTTCTGAAGATGCTAAACGCGAACAGGCGATCATTGCGCGGTTGACGGCGGAACAACAAAAAAATCAGCCGACTACAGAGTCGCAAAAAATGGCTAATCCCAATGATCGAAGCCTGAAAAATCCGCTCCCGAAATCAAATGAGAAGTAACCTGATTTTAAAATTGGTTTTAGTGTTTGGCTTTATCGCTTGCGGATTTGGGCTGGCGAGCCAGAGTCAGATTCCGAAAACAGTTTGGCGTCCCACCAAAGTTCCGGCTGGGGTGGTTTTCGCTGGACGGCAAGCCTGCGCTGAATGCCACGCCGATAAAAATAAATCGCAACTTTTGAATTCAATGGGACGCGCCTTGGAAAATGTCAGTGACTCTGAGATTCTTAGTCAGCATCCCAGCTTAACCTTCAAAACAGGTGAGTACTCAATCGAAATTGTTCGTCAGGAAAAACAAAGTTTTTATACTGTGACCAAAGGGCAGGAGACTCTTTCTGTCCCGATTCGTTATGCTTTTGGACAAGGGAAAGCCGGGCAAACATACGTCCTTGAATATCAGGGGGAGTTCTACGAAAGCCTGCTGAGTTATTACAACGAAGCGAAAGGGCTTGATTTCACGATTGGTTTGCCGCGTACAGTTCCTGAATCGTTAAAGGCAGGGCTGGGGCGACCAATTTCTGGCGATGAGACGATGCAATGTTTTGCTTGTCATTCTACGGGGGCTGTCAGCGGCAAGAAATTGCATCTGGATAAACTTGAACCGGGTCTTACCTGCGAAGCCTGTCACGGTCCTGGAGCCGATCACATCAAAGCCAGCAAAGCCGGAGAGCCGAGTGTTAGCAAAATTTTTAATCCCGGTAAAATGAGTCCTGATGATCTAACGCAGGAATTTTGTGCTTCGTGTCATCGCGGCGCAGAAGACCTGATGTCCTTTCCGCGTCAGGGCGGACTTAACAACGTGCGCTTTCAACCCTATCGAATTTTCAACAGTAAATGCTACAGCGATGATAAAAGAATTAGTTGTGTCGCGTGTCATGATGTACACAAACCCTTGCAGCAGGATTCAAAATATTACGACGCAAAATGCGCAGCTTGTCATACCAAGACAGAACCAGCGACGAATAAAATTTGTAAAGTTGGAACGAAGGACTGCGCTTCGTGTCACATGCCCAAACTTGAATTAACCGGAGCGCACTCGACCTTTACCGATCATCGCATTCGCATCGTGAAAGCTGGGGAGCCGTATCCGAATTAAAATGTCCAATAAACTTTTAGTTTGTTGGGGCTTCGCAAAAGTGACACAGTTGCTGGTGAGGCAGCAAACTAAAGTTTACTGGATTACGAAAAATCAAATTTGCAATGAAATCACACATCGTAAAAATTCTTCTTTGTTTGCTCCTCACCGTGTTACCAGCATTGGCGCAAAAAAAACGACCTGCGACGGTACAGCGACCAGCCGTCACCGCACCTTCGCAACAATTTGAGCAGGCGTCTGCCAAAGCCAATCAGGCACGCGAAGCTGGCAATCTTGATGAGGCGATAGTGCTTTACAAAAAAGCTATTTCTTTTTCGCCAAAATGGAGCGAAGGCTGGTGGTATCTGGCGACGTTGCTCTATGAAAAAGATCAATATCCAGAAGCCGCGAAAGCCTTCAATAATGCTGCTGCGTTGAACCCAAAAACCGGAGCGCCAATTGCGATGATGGCGTTGTGCGAATTTCGCTTAGGCGATTATGACAATGCTCTGGCGCATCTGATCCAGGGGCGGACAATTGGGATTAGCGACAACCCTGAATTGAAAAAAGTGCTGCGATTTCACGAAGGAATGCTGTTGCTACTCAAGAGCGAATTTGAAATGGCGCAAAAAGTTTTTGACGGCTTGAGCTATGACAACGTCAATACTGAGCAGCTTTTCATTGCCACTGGATTATCAATTTTACGTATTCCAAGCCTGCCAACGCAGATTGATTTGAAGCATCCTGATTATCAAATGATTCGTCGTGCGGGCTACGCGCAGCATCTGGTAGCGCAATTAAATGCCAGTGACGGGCAGCGCGAATATGATCGGCTGGCGGCTGACTACTCGAAAGCGCCAGGGGTATTTTATGCCTATGGTCGTTATCAGCTTTATCACCTTCGTAATGATGAAACAGCGGTTTCTGCTTTTCAAAAAGAGATCGAAAATTCTCCGAGTGATGCCTTATCGCGATTGCAAATTGCCTATATCAAAATTAAAAATAAAGAGCCACAGGACGGCGTCAAGCTCGCTGAAGAAGGCGTCAAGCTCAATCCACGATTATTGCTTGGACATTATATTTTGGGTCGAATATATCTGGAAACCGGAGAGAATCCGCGCGCTATCGAAGAGTTGGAAATCTCGCAACGGATGGCTCCTGACGAAGCCAAGATTTATTTCGCATTGGCGCGAGCCTACGCCAAAGCCGGACGCAAAGCCGATGCGGATCAGGCACGCCAGAATTTTACGAGATTGAATGCCGTCGCGGAAGCCGCAGCGGCGAATGGGCTGGGACGTGCGACGGCGATTGAAGAGAGTGAAGAAAAGCCCAAACAATAGTTTGATAACGGACAATTCTTCGTCACAAGCGAGAAGTTATTGTCGCTTCTTTTTGTTTTTACAAGTCGCGTAATTTTAGAAAAATAAAGCCTGGATATTTAAGGAATACACTTAAATATCCAGGCTTCGATTCATTTGAACTAAGCTTAATGGGTGACAACGCGTTCAAGTGTTTTGGCGTGTGCGATCCAGTTCTGAACTTCTTCAAGGCTTGGCGTGGTGGGGGAAATTTTCTGCTCTCCGCTGTTTACCTCGACCAGTTTGGCGTGAAGGTTTTCAGCGTTTCTAGTCGCTAATTCGACGACGGTATCAACTCCGGCGACTTCGAGTAATTCGGCGAATTGTTCGTCTACGCCATTGATGCGGATCAGGTCAACGTGATTGACCCAGGTCAGAATCAAGCGTTCATCAATCCCAGATTTAGCCGCTAATTCGACTCGACCTTGTTTGGTATTGCCCTGCCGGATCAGCTCCGCCTGTGTCGGAACTCCGATGCTCCGCATTTTCTCGTAATACGCTTTTCCAATTCCCTGGATGCGAATCAAGTCAGTTTCGGGCTGAACTTGCGATGCTACCAATTGTGATTTTAAGGTTGCCAGCTCAGCCGCATTTTGCGTCTGAGCTGTCGCTAGTTGTGATTTCAGCGCTGCAATTTCAGCTTCTTTGCTGTGATTGCTGGTTTCACAATCCTTGAGCTTCGCCTCGGCGGCTTCCAGTTCGCTGACCCTTGTTCGGATTTTGGAAATTTCAGCATCGCGGAAACTGACGGCATTGCCTGCATCTCTGAGTTGGGATTCCAGCGCACTGACTTTATCTGTGCTCGCACTTAGTTGTGAACCAATCGCAGCGCCTGCTGCCAGCTTGGTCAGCGTAGCTGCCAGCTCACTTTCCTTACCCGATAATTTTTGGTTGGTTGCCTGAAGCTGAGCTTCAAGCTCGGCGTGTGCTTTGCCTTTGGCGGCGGCATCCGATTCAGCAGCGGCGACGGCTGAGCGCAGGCGCGCAATTTCACTCGCATCTGATTGGCTGATACTCTGCGCATTAGCAACAGCGGTATTGACCGCTGCCAGCTCAGCCGCTTTGTTCGAGACTTCAGCCGTCAGATGATCGGCATTGGTATGTAATTCGGTAATGGTATTTTCAAGCAATTCGATTTTGTCGCGGGCAATTTTGATGTCCGCTTCCAGAGTGTCAAGACGTTCACGACAACGAGCCTGATGCGCGGCCAGTTCATCTTCTTTACTTTTTAAGCGCGCACTCCAGTTTTCTTCGAGTTCTTTGAGCTTGCTTCCTCCGGTTAATCTTCCGAGTAACCATCCCAGAATCGCTCCAAGTAAACCGGCAATCAACAGACATAGTAACATCTGCATTATCAGTGACCAATCCATGCGTAGCCCTCCTTCTCAAGGTTCATTTGTCTTTTGTCATTATCGAATGAGTCCTTCCCGTTTCGAGGCGAGAGACTGCGACTCAAAGTAAAATTAATGGGTTTATCTGTGTGATTAAATTAGAAGGCTTTAAGACGAAAAATGCAAGGTGGGACAACGTTGTATTTTTTACAGGGGGTGCCTGCTGCAATTTTATCTTTGAAGAAAGCTTTATACTGCTGAGCCGGATTTTGTTCTTTTGGCAATCAAGTCTTCGATATATTTTTTATTTTTAGTGAAATCTGCTGCAATATTTTTGCTGGGGCAGGAGGTTTCCAACTGCGCCCATTGGTCAAAGCCAAGATCGGCTAACGCATCAATCACTTTGGCAAAGTTGATAATGTTCCCTTCGCCTAAATATTTCTCCCACGGAGTTTCTTTCAGGTGCATTTCGCAAATCCGGCCTTTGCCCAGCCAGCGAATTTCTTCAACCACATCGAAGCCTTCCTTCGATGAATTGCCGACATCATAGTAAGTTTTTACGGCGGAGGATTTGCTACGATCCATGATGGCAACATTTTCACGAGCAGAGATCGTATTTTCAAGGCCTAAAATAACGCCAAGTT
This sequence comes from Blastocatellia bacterium, assembly GCA_043775925.1. Lineage (GTDB taxonomy): Bacteria > Acidobacteriota > Blastocatellia > RBC074 > RBC074 > JAFDVL01. Next base: position 22,822 of record JAYVRW010000060.1, on the reverse strand, counting down.
TTTCAGCCTGTGGCGCAACATTACGCATAATATCAGCGACGCGCTCCTGTTCGGCTTTTTGCTTGATCGCCCATTTTCCGAAGAAGGGAACGAGGATTACTTTGACGCCCAGAGCTTTGGCGACAGGGATTGATTCGGCTAACCATTTCTCTCCGAGCGGGTCAGATTTCAATCCATTGACATGCATAATTTCCAAACACAGCGAAGAGATTTTACAGTTCAGTTTTTTCGCTTCGTTCAAATATTTCTGCTGTAAGGCCGGATCGCTGAGCGGGAGCTTTGAGATTGTTTCGCCTTTGGCGGCATGTCCGAGGCTGATCTGGACTCCACTGAATCCGATATTTTTTGAGAGCGCTACGGCGTCAAGTTTTCCTTCTTGTTGCAAGCTCCAATCAGGGGCTGAGAGTTTAAACTTAACACCTTTGCTGGCGGCGTATGCCAATAATTCGTGTTGTCGGGAGAGACCGAGAGTCGTTAATCCGGCAGCTCCGGCAGCGATAAAATTACGACGCGAGTAATTCATAGAATTTTCCTCACAAACTAATTTCTGATTTTAACAATCTGGGTTCCTGAGAAGTAATCAGAGACACTCAAGCGGTCGAAATTGCGCGTAATGCAGATTACATTGATAGGAAAAAGTAACAGGGAAAGTGTTCCGCCTATAGCTCTCGCCGCCGCCTGTTGCGGCGTGAATGAAATAGTGGACGTGCCATCCGCATTTTCCGTCACTGGTTTCAAGCTGGCCAGATGCAATTTCAGAATTGCCATGCCGATTGTTCTTCCGGCAAGAGCGTAAGTGACAAAGAAATAAACCGCGACCATCACTGTCGTGAGTGCGAGTAATCCGGTGAGCGAAACAGAGCTAAAAGTTCCACCCAAAAAGGCATAGACGGCAATGATCGGCAGGAAAGAGAAAGCGATGACTTCTGCGTCAATCACGGCAGCCGCAATGCGCGCTTTGAGGGAGGCTGCTTCTAATACTGTCGGTTCATGGTGAGCCGTAGCGAATTCCTCTGTTTCGTTCAGTAACTCCAGTTCACCAGATTCCTGCTCGAACATTAACTCTTCAGTTTCGAGCAGGTTTTCCTGATACAAATCTAAAGCGGGAATATGGTTCGGCTCTACGACCATCGGAACGCGCTGAAGCATTGGTAGTGGCGAACGATTAATTAATACCTCAGGTGAAGCTGATTTTGCTGGAAGCTTGTTACCAGAGATTTCTGTCGCCAGGGCGACCGCCCCGACAGTGCTAATTTCAGGCGATTCAGGGGCGATAGAAAGATAATTGGCTCGATTGATGCGACGTAGCGCCGCCTCAACGATGGGCTGGCGATCAGATTCGTAATTGTGGGTTGGTGTTCTGGGCGGCTCGATTTCAGCCGCCTTCTGTTCACGTATCTCCCGTAAACGAGCATCTAGTTTTTCTTTCCACTCAGGTTTTGACTCAAGCGTTTCAGGCTTCCGGTCATTGACTTTGGCAGGCATTGGCGATTTTGGGAAGCGAATTAAATTACTTGTGTCCGATCCATTTGAACGGGAAGATACAGCGGCAGCGGCAACCGGAGCATTAATTGACTCCAGATAGCGACCACGTTTTTCACGCCAGATTTCCATTTTTTTAAGAGCGTTATTGTGTCCGCAGGATTTGCAAATCACCGTTGCGCCCAGCAGTTCAGTTTCACATTGTTCACAAATCATCATAGTGAGCTGTTCTATTTTTCGTAGTGGTAGTTATGGCTACTATTGTTTTTGATTCAGGGCACTTTCGATGCTTTCACGCATCACTTTCGGGACTAAAGTCTGACTCCATCCGCGAATGTGTTTGATGAGAACTCCATCACGTCCAAAGATAAAAGTCTGAGGTACGACTGCCCGATTATCCATTGCCCGAAACAATGCGGAAGTCGTAAATCCTAACTGATAATTAATTTTAAAACTTGACCGCATTTTCAGCACGGCTGCCAGTTGGTCAGGGGTTTCAATGGAAAGACCGATGATTTCCAAGCCTTTGTCTTGGTATTCAGTTTGCAACGAAACTAATTCGGGGATTGATTGACGACAGGGGCCGCACCACGTAGCCCACAGATCAATCACTACTACTTTCTGATTACCGATCAGTTTTGATAATTTGACGGTCTTTAATTTATCGGCTTTACCAATAGATTGAACCTCAAAATCTATTAAATCCGATAAGTCAGGTTCTTGTGCCTGGACGAAATCACAAGTTCCGATCATCAAAATTAGAGCAATGAAAAGAACGGCTTTTGAGATCATTCGGGAATTACATTTCCAGCGCTTGATTGATCGAAGCGCGCAACAATCCGGGAGTCGTGTTGGGGTTAAATCCAACCAGTTTCTTAATCAATTTTCCATCTTTGCCAAAAACGTAGCATTGAGGAATTGAGTTTGAAGCCCTGAGCGCCCGCGCTAGTTGTTGTGTAGCAAAACCGATTTGATACGTCATGTTATTTTGCTTTACGAACTGCTTGACCGCTTCTTTCGATTCTTCAGGCTCTTCAGTCGTCAATCCGATAACTTTGACGCCTTTGGATTTGTATTCGTTCTGAACCTTAATCAAGTCAGGGATCGAAACCCGACAAGGACCGCACCAGGTTGCCCACAAATCAATCACAACAACATTACCAGCTCCAGTGATACTGGAAAGTTTTGAGTTGGTTAAGATTCCTGCTTCGTCAATCATTGGCACATCAAGATCAGTCAGTTGAATGGCAGGCATCGGTGAGGCTTGCTTCACGGGTTCGGGGTCTTTTACCACTGAACGCTGAGTGGAACCAGTACAAGCAGCCAATGCTAAAGTAATTCCTAAGGTTACTAGCCAGAAAATTCGACGACTAATGGAAAACATCCTAACCTCGACAAAATGAGTTATTTATAGATCAATTGTTCAAGTCACATCATAGCTGTTGAAAGGTTTAGTGACAAATGAAATCTCAATCCGAAGGGGCAAAATAAAGAAAATGTTTAAAATTTGTATCCGCGCTGTTTGGTGTTTTGCACGAAAACAGGGCGTTCGCTGCCCGCCCCCAGATTATTAATTTCAGTTCGCTGATTAGAAATCAAATAAGATCGTACCAGTCCACGTAGGCGAGCGCTGCGTCCACTGGTCAAATGCTCAGCTAAAGTCAGCATCCGAAACCAGGCCGATTCCAATTCATCTGCCAATCGGGAAATTTGTGTAATGTCGTAAGGCACAGCAATCAGGTCAATCCCCAGCCGCGCAAAAACGGCTAAATACCGAGCGGTCGCCAGATCGGGACATAACAATCGTTTCTTCCCGATTTTCAATTCGATGCCGAGTAAGGTATGCAGAATTTCTACATGTGATGGGTTGTTCGGAGCCTTGAGTTCAAATCTGCGCGTTCGGATCGAGAGAATATTTTCCCGATAGAGAATGGCAATTTGTTGTTCTCCCATCAGGCGTTCGACTTCAGCCGCAATCGCATCCGCCTTGACCGCTTGAGGTTGTGCTTGCAGGTGCTCGGCAATTGAAATTATTTCAGACATATTGAAGATACAGATTGTTTTGGGGAGTCAGTGAATGGACAAATCACAGCTTAACAGAATCGGGCTGAAACTCAAATCAAGTGCTATATTCATGGAGACGTTGTAGTCCCCGAAATAAATCACCGCATCTTATGCCACCCACGATGTGAGCCAGGTTGCAAACGCGAGCCAGGCATTCGTGCCGCCAATCATCAACCGTAGCGGTTGCGATACCACAATAAGCAAACTGCCCAAAGCCGTGACGCGATGAATTCGTTAGCGCGAATAGAGGTCATAAAGAATACAAGGAATAAGTAAAATGTCGACTGTCCCAAAAATCACTAACAACCCTGCTTGGAGATAGGCAAACGGCAACCGTGCGACGGCTGCTGTCAAGATCGAAATCGTCGCCAACAACATTAGTCTCTTATGCGTATCCGTACGACGACGGTATTCATTCCTTCTTTGTGCTTACTGCTTTTTGGGGAAAAGGCGACAGTCCCAGCGGGCGCGGCCTGTAGAGTGGGGGGAATTCACAACCGCCATTGACCGCACTCCGCTGGAATAGATGTTCGGTACTTCCTTGGGATCATGGTGGCTTTCCTTCCGCAGTTCTTCTTCTTTCTTTTTCCCGTCCCCAGCAAAGTATTCCTTTTGTCTTTTTCTCTTTGGAACCGAACGGCTGAGATGATGTGGGGCGAAACCGCCAGACCCGCCGAAAGTAACGGACGACGTTGATAACAAAGTCGCTGTTTCGCCCTCACATCCATTGATTTGTTCGGCGTGCCGATATTTTCAGCATCTTCACAGCACAAAATTGCAAGAATTTGGTCTGTCGCTGGTTGTTCTAAATTACACACTGCCGAGGCTTTGCTGCGAACGACGCAGTTTGCAATTTTCATCAGAATAAACAGCGAGGTCGGCTTTTTCGTCCTCGTCAAAGTCAAACTATTGGTTGCGCGGCGCAAATTGGAAATTCTGTATTGGTCTGCCGCTCGGCACGCGAGCCGGAATCAGTTTTCGGAGGTTTTCAGGTTTGGCGCGTGGGTCTAACAGTCCATTTCTGACAAAATCCACAAGTTGGCGAAACTCTTCATCGGTCAGACTGATTGGCGTTTGCATCAGCGAGTCAAGACGCGACAAAACAGGTGCAATCGGACCGACCGCGCCTTGCAAATCCGTGTCAACACCAGCCGTTACAGGATTGTAAAGCGGTGCAAATTGCGAAGGATTAAGATGAAATCGGATTGCATCTTCGAGCGTCGTGTAAGCTCCGTTATGAAAAAATGCGGGCTGCAAGCCGACGTTGCGAAGCGGCGAAGTTCTGAATTTGTAGCGGTCTTCCGCGTTGCCCGTAACCTGCTCCAACCCGAAATCTTCGTTTTGCCCTGCGCCGTCAAACGGGACGTTGCCGAGCGACGGAACAATTTGCGGAACGCCGATGACGTGCTGCTCGAAATCACTGAACATTTCATTCGACTGCCCGGAAACGGCGTGGCATTGAGCGCAATTTGCTGTCCCGAAAAACAGCAGTGCGCCTTTTTTCTGCTCGTCGGTCATCGCATTTTTCTGACCACGCGCAAATCTGTCAATCGGTGCGTTGGTGAAAACGAGCGTAAATTCAAATTCGGCAATCGCCTCAGCAAACCTATCGTAGGTGATTGGCGCACCCATTTTGACTTGCGGATAAATCTTGCCGAAAAGTTTTTGGTATTCGGGAATTTCGTTGATGCGCCGGATGACTTCGGCGCGGAGGGCGAAGTTATCGCCGGGAAATTCAAAACCGGCAGCTTCGACCCGTTCGGTTGGCGGAATAAATGCTTGCGCGATGAGCAAGTGAGATTTGTCAGACAAACTCGTGCCTTCGGGCGGCGGGAAAATAAAGCCCGCCGTATTGTCAAACGGATTGCCCGACAGCGCAGCAAAACGCGAATTCCACATCAAGGTCGGGAAAAACGCTGTGTTCACCGCCGACGGCGTGCGGCGTTGATTGCGCGGACCCGTGCGGTCTGCTCCGACGATAAAATTATTGTCAATCCCGATGGCGATTGATTGCGTGTCGCCAAAACCAGCAGTCGCCGAATGACACGCCGCGCACGATTGGTCGCCGGTCAGGCTAACCGCCGTATCGTGAAACAGATTTCGTCCCAAATCGGCTAATTGATGGTCAACTCTGCGCCCCAGTTTTTGTTCGAGCGTAGCTTCGATATTGCCGCTAAATCCGTGCTGACCCAAAACATTTGATAACTCTTGGTCGAGCGGATTTTGACTGATGCGGGCGAAACTTTTTTGCATTGTCAGGAAAAATCCGCCGAAAATTACGGCGACGACCAGAACGACTACTTTACAGTTTGGGGTATTCATACGGAAAATCCTCCAAGCAACCGACAATCCAAATTCAAATGTTTTGGATTGCCGGTTGTTTTTTTACTTCGGAACGCGAAATCCCGATTTATTCAGGCGCGATTCGGCTTAAATCGGGTCGCAGGCAAACGGGTCTCCGTAGGTATTTATAAAGTTCATTTCAAAACCGGACGGGGTAATTGTCCCGCGCAGGACAAAGCCCGTATGTACGTGGATGGTTCGACCCGCGCCAACCAGGTTGAAATGGTCAGTCCATTTAACTTGAATGTTAGTTTCGCCGGACGGAAATTCCTGACTCATATGACCTGAGTAGTTATATCTATAAGTTCCGCCTTGATTGTCGGCTGCCGTTCCGCTGCTTCTCGAGTTTATATTGACGTGGCTCACACCGTCGCGGTCAACTCTGACAGTGGTAACGACATAAAGATCGGCAGTTCCCGAAACAACCAGTCCGTCGGGAAGCTGCGCGCAAGCTCCGTCATACGGAATAGTAAAGGGAACGCTGAAATGTTCTCGAGATGTTTGAGCCGATGCCGATGTAATCATCAATCCGGCGATAAATACTGCGGCGAAAAGCGAAAACAGATGTTTTCTAATGAATGTTAATTTGAATTTTTTCATGGTAACTCTCCTTTATTTGAGTCGCAACTCAAAACTTTTTTGTGCGGATACTTTCCCGTGGCGGTTTTGTCTGTCCCCGTATCCGTGAAAAAAGCGACAGCCGCCCGACAAGTGGAAGCGAAAAAACGCGCTCCCGAAAATTTTGAAATTTTTCTCCTCTACATCTTTTAGCGCGACATTTTTCGGCGGCAGAGGTAAAAATAATTTGAGAGCTTGTCAGAACAGCCTGCGTCAGCGCGTCTGGTCAACTTTTGCTGACATTAACCAGCCCGCCCGACGCAAGCTGTTCTGACCTTATATCCGAAAAGAAAAAGCGAATTGCGGCAGACGCGATGCCGTGTGCTTTGCCGCTTAAAACCCAGCGTCGCACCGATTCGGTTTAGACGCGGGTGATTTGCGCGGCTTGCACGGTCGTTAAAAACTCGGCGAACTTTTGGCAGATTGGACAAAACGATTGACCGTTTCCGCCGACAATGCGCGTTCAATGGCAATAATCTCGATTTTCCTTTTCATTTTTCGCCTATGTGATAAAAGGTCTGCATAAAGAACAAAGCGGACATTTACTTTTTTTGTTCAGGAACTATTTTCCTTTGTGCGGAAAGTAAAATCCTGAAAACTTCCCGAAATAAAACCGAAATAAGTCGGAAATAAGCGGGAAATCAGGAGTTTTATGGCGGTTGCGCTAAATAAAAGCTATGTTTTGGGCGAGTTCGATTTAGAACCCAACAGTCGTTGTCTGTCCCGAAGCGGCGAGAAAATTCATCTCTCGAAAAAGCCTTTCGGCGTTCTGCTTTACCTGATTGAAAACCGCGAGCGGATGGTTTCGCGCCAAGAATTGCTCGAAAATTTTTGGGATGGACACGAACTTTATGAAGAAACTTTGACGAAATGCGTCGGCGCGATTCGCAAAGCGTTCGGCGACACCAAAGAACAGCCGCAATTTATTCAAACCCATTGGGCTGAGGGTTATCGTTTTATTTATCCGGTCGAAGAAAGGCAATCCAGCTTTGAAATCGAAAGAATTCGCGGCGTGCGCATTACGGTCGAAGAAACGGACAAGCCGGAAATTGAAAAATCAATTTTGTTGCCCGAAAAAAACGGCGCGACGGAAACGGCAAATATCGCCGTGCGTCCGATAGCAAAGCACGACGGGCGATTTCGCCGTCTGTTTTCGACGCGGCGCGGCGCGATTTATGTCGCCGTTTTGACGGTTTTGATGTTAGTCGCACTCGCTTATTGGCCGTATTGGCGGCAAACTCCCGTTGCGCCGCAGCCGGAGGTTATATCGCTTGCCGTGCTGCCGCTCAAATCGCTCGACGGTGGTGAAAATTATTTGGGTTTAGGCATCGCCGACGCGGTTATCCGGCGAATCAGTCAGACGGGCGAATTGACCGTCCGCCCGACGAGCGCGGTGCGCCGTTATTTCGATGAGAACACGGAGGCGCTCGCCGCCGCGCGGCAGTTAAACGCCGACGCGGTGCTTGAGGGAAGCGTCCAGCGCGACGGCGACCGTCTGCGTGTGAGCGTTAATCTGCTGCGGACTGCCGACGGAGTTTCTTTGTGGTCTGATAACTTTGATATGCGGACGGGCGATATTTTCACGATTCAGGATACGGTGGCGCAACAGGTGGCTTCTCGCCTGCGGCTGCAACTTGATCCGGCGCAGCAGGCGCGTTTCAATAAGCGTTTCACGTCGAACGCAATCGCATATGAATTTTATGTGAAGGGTGTCTATAGCCTCGACCAGCGCGGCTTTGGCGACCCTGCTAAGCCACAGATGGAAGCGACTATCGCCCTTTTCAAAAAAGCAATTGAAGCCGATCCCGATTATGCGCTCGCGCACGCGCAGCTCGCTAATGCGTATATCTGGAAGGCGTGCTTTATCGAGGAGCAGGCTGTGTGGGCGGAGCGGGCGAAGGATGAGATCAATCGGGCGGATGCGCTGGACCCGCAACTTGCCGAAACTCACGTCGCCCGTCATTATCTGCTGGGGAGTGCATACGAAGGATGGCAGACTGAAGCCGCAGTTCGTGAGTTACTCTTAGCACAACAGCTCAACCCGAACGTAGGTCAGGTCGAACTCGGAAGCATTTACTATCACCTCGGGCTTGAAGATTTAGGTGACCGCGCGTATCAACGTGCGCTCGATATTGATCCGACGAGCGAACATGTCAAATACATGATCTATGCCCATATCAGTCTCGTCCGAAAGTATGACGAAGCACTCGTTACTTATCAGAAATTTAACCCTAACGATCCCACTCCGTTATGGTATTTTATAGGGAAAGGTCGTATAGATGAGGCGCAAAAGGCAATTGATGAGATTTTAGTCAAAAATCCCAACGGCGGCGGCTTCCTAAAAGTTTGGATTTCTGCGTTGAAGGGAGATTTCCGCACCGCCGAAGCAGGGATTCCTTTAATCCTGAGAAAAACAAATCCCCAAGCCTTTAATTACCATCACACCACTTACGACATCGCTTGCCTCTATGCGTTGATGGGCAAAAGCGATGAAGCTGTCAAATGGTTGAGAAAGACTGCCGCAGAGGGATTCCCCAGCCATACTCTGTTCGAGCGTGATTCCTATTTAAATCGTATCAGACAAGAACCGGAGTTCATCAAGTTTATGACAGAGATGAAGCAGCAGAACGAAAGATACCGAAGCGAGTTTAAATGAAGGCGTGTGCAAATTAAAGTAGTTGTATTTTCAAGACTTTAACTAATTCGGAATAAGTGAAAGGTAAGAAGTGATAACTGAGAGGGCGCGACTTCTCACCTTTCACTTTTCACTTATTCCGAAATTCAATTTCAGAGTATAAACCGTCACCGTTTCTTATCATCCCATCTCCTTATTTTTATCGAGATAAATTTTCCCTTCTAATTATTGGCGCGACATTTTTGGCAATCGTAGGTCAAAATAATTTGAGACAGGCGAAAAATCTGCCGATTCAAATTATTAAAATCCGCAATCCTCTGATTATTTTTCAAGAAGCTATAAATAACCTTTAAAAACTTACGAGTTGCCGCGATTTTCGTCGTGCGGTTGTCTATCTATTTTTAAGTGTCGAAAACCGCCGCAAATTTTTACGGCATTTGAAAAAAATTTTGCTTTGTCAGTTTCCTCGCTGCTGTTTCGGAAACTGACAAAGCAATCCGAAGAAACACCGAACATGAAGTCTGTTACTTCTTCGTAAGAGCTACTACATTTTTATTTCTGTAAGACAATCTGCTGAACCTGTGCGGGTCTTTGACGGAGAGCTTTCAATGCCCCCTCCGGGAAGAGTCCTAAATAAAGTGTCCCCACCAGCGTCAGAATCAAAGCAGTCTGTGCCATGGCATTGATGCGTGGCTTGATAAAGTCATTTGTGGTTGGTCGGAAGAACATCACAACAATCGGGTACAAATAGTAGTACACCGAAATGATGCTGTTGACGATGGCGACGATGACCAACCAGCGCAATTGCGGCGTACTTTTCCAGGCCGCCTGAAACACGTAAAACTTTCCCATAAAGCCAGCCGTTGGCGGAATCCCTGCCATCCCCAGCATAAAAATTGCCAACGGAAAACTCAGATTGGGAATATCAAATCCAATGCCGGAGTAATCACTGATTTCAGTTTTTGCATCGCCTGCGCGCGCCAGCATTTGCACGATTGCAAACGCCCCAATACTCATCATTGTATAGGTCAGCAAATAAAAGCCGACAGGCGCATAATCATTGGTCAGAAAGCCAATCAGCGTGTAGCCGCCATGAGCGATGGAAGAGTACGCCAGCATGCGTTTCATGTTGCGTTGGGCCAGCGCTACGATGTTGCCAAACGTCATGCCTATGGCCGCCATAATAGCCAGTGCATTGATCCAGGTTTGATGCAGTTGGATCCCAAATTCGGGAGCATCCGGCGTCCCAAAGCCTTCGGTAAAGACACGCAGAAACGCGGCGAAAACGGCGACTTTCGGCCCTGTCGCTAAAATTGCCGTGACCAGCGTTGGCGCACCTTCGTACACATCCGGCGTCCATAAATGAAACGGTGCGGTAGCGATTTTGAAGCCGAACCCGACGAGCATCATGGCTGCACCCACCATCAGCATTTGCGGCAATAAAACATGACCGGTGACGATAGCCTGGCGGATGCCTTCGATATTTGTCGTGGCAGTTGCTCCGTAAGTAAGGGCCATCCCGTACAATAAAAATGCGGCTGAAAATGATCCGAGCAGAAAATATTTTACCGAAGATTCATTTGAGCGCAAATCTACCCGGCGATAACCCGCCATCACATACGTGGCAATGGAGGAAGTCTCCAATCCCAGAAAGACTGTGACCAGATCGCCCGCGCAGGACATCATCAGCATGCCCGCGGTGGCGAACAGCATTAAGGCGTAGAATTCGCCCGGCGGCAACGCCTCCTCGTCCAGAAATTGCGAAGCGAGCAGCGTGGTCAAAAGGCTGCAAATGATAATGACGAGTGAAAAGTACAGGCGCAAATGATCCGTCACCACCATGCCGGAAAATGAAGAGGAGGAAGGGGACTGCCACAGCATGAGAAGTGAAGCTAACGCCAGTAAGAGCACGAGCAGCGAGAGGATTGGACCCGCGCGGCGCACCTCTTTTTTAGCGAAAGCATCAACCATCATCACTACTACGCCTCCTACCGACGTAATAATTTCTGGCATAATTGAGAGGTAATCAATATTTAGTTCACTGAGTTGCATTTATTTTTTTCACTTGGAAAAAGTACACTTGGTGAGCCGCGTTTGGAGTGCGAAAAATTGCGCCCCAAACGTGACTCACCGTAAATTTTAAAACATCATTTCGCCGCCCGCGAAGACTGACTCGCTTCCACAATCGCTCTGACTGCTTCGACGGATCGTTCACTGGCTCTGAGAAACAGCATGGGGGTCACTCCCATGACCAGTGCCATTGCCACCGGAGGCAATAACGAAAGCTGCTCACGCAGATTCAGATGCGGCAACTCTTCGTTTTCGTGATGTGTCACCTTGCCAAAGAGTACCCGTTGAACCATCCATAGCAAATACACTGCTGACAGTACAACGCCGATACCACCAATCACGGAAAAGAATTTTGCATACGGTACGGTCGAAGAGAACGTGCCGAGCAAAATCAAAAATTCGCCGATGAACCCATTCAATAACGGCAAGCCTAAACTCGACATCGCCGTAATCAAAAACATCGTGGAATAACGCGGCATCACGTTTGCTATGCCACCAAATTCCGAAACCTCCCGCGTATGACGACGGTCATACAGCAGACCTACACACAAGAACAACGCGCCGGTCGAAATACCGTGATTGAGCATTTGGTATAACGCACCTTGCAGGGATTTATCGGTAAAAGCAAAAATGCCGAGCGTGATAAATCCCATGTGACTGACCGACGAATACGCCACCAGTTTTTTCAAATCCGGTTGCACCATTGCAACCAGTGCGCCATAAATAATTCCGATGACCGAAAGTAGCATGATCCAGGGCGCAGCTTTGTATGAAATATCAGGGAAAAGCGGTAAATTAAATCGCAACAAACCATACGTTCCCATCTTGAGTAAGATGCCAGCCAGAATTACTGAGCCTGCCGTTGGCGCTTCGGTATGCGCATCGGGCAACCACGTGTGAAAGGGCCACAGCGGAACTTTGATAAAGAACGCGAGGGCAAACGCTCCCCATAACCACCATTGCGCATTCGTCGGAATAATTAATTTTCCGGTGGTAATATTGCGCGAGATTTCGATGTAATCAAACGTCGTGCTGCCATTTAAATAATACAGCGCAATGATGGCGACCAGCATCAACAAACTGCCGACAACCGTGTAGATGACAAATTTAATCGCTGAATAAATTCGATTTTCACCGCCGAATATGCCGATCAAGAAGTACATCGGAATCAGCACGATTTCCCAGAACAGGTAGAACAGGAATAAATCGAATGAAACGAAGACACCAATCATCCCGCTTTCCAGAATCAACATGAAAATCATGTATTCATGGACGCGTAGTTTCACCGGCCAGCTGGCCATGACCGCTCCCGGCATCAAAAATGTGGTGAGTAAGACGAGCCACAAGCTAATGCCGTCTACTCCAACGTGATAAGACACACCCAGCTCTTGAATCCAACTGATCTTGCTGACCAGTTGCGGTTCTGCGATTGATTTGTCAAAACCAACGAGAAGCCCTAGTGACAGGACAAATGTAACGACGGTAACGCCTAACGTGAACCAACGATAATGATCGCGTAACTGTTCACGAGGGACGCCACGCTTAATCATGAAAATACTATACAGTAGTAGTAATACTGCACCGACAATCGGAAAGAAAATCGTGATGGTGACGATGGATGAACTCATATTCCGTGAATCCTTTCTCAAAAAAATAAGAAACTGTGAGGATCACACGATTACTTTGATCGTGACCACATTGACCGCTTTCTGCTCGTGCAGGCGGTTGATATTTAACTGTCAAAGAGCGTCTGAGCAGCACGGCGACCAGGAGCAGCTTGCGCCATCCCTGTCGCTGGAAAATGGGGGCAGTAAATTTGGCCCCAACAAGCTGGTTGTTTATTCGCAAGCGGCAATTGATGCCAGCCTTGCGTTAGCAATTCTTCGTAACTTTACCTGAGGCGCGAAGCGACGGCTTCCTGCACTTGCTTGATCGAAACTTTCGTCGCTCTGATAAAACTCATCGGGGTGATTCCCATGACCACCGCCATGACTACCATCGGAATGAGCGCCAGGCGTTCGCGGCGCGTCAAATCATGCAATTGCTTGTTTTCGTCTTTGGACACTGCGCCGAACAGCACGATTTGCATTTTGCGCAAAATATAAACGGCGGACAGTACTACGCCGGTAGCACCAAGAATGGCGAATACTTTTGCGAACGGGACGGACGACGTAAAAGTTCCGATCAGGATCAAAATTTCGCCAATAAATCCGCTGAGTAATGGCAATCCCAAACTACTGAAAGCGACAATCATAAAGGCTGTCGAGTAGCCCGGCATTTGTGTCGCTACTCCGCCGAAATCGGACATTTCGCGCGTTTGACGGCGCTGCGTGATTAATCCTACGCAGACGAACATCGCACCGGTCGAAAGTCCATGATTCAGCATTTGATACAAGGAACCTTGTAAGGATAATTCCGTCGCCGCAAAAATTCCCAGTACGACTAAGCCTAAGTGGCTCAGCGAAGAGTACGCCACCAAACGCTTGAGATCATTTTGTATCGTGGCGATGAGCGCACCGTAAATTGTCCCGATGACAGCCAATGCCATGACGTAAGGCGCGACCTTGGTTGAGACTTCGGGAAATAGCGGTAAGTTGAAACGCATCAAGCCATACGCGCCCATTTTGGCCATGACGCCAGCCATCATGATGGAACCAGATGTTGGGGCTTGCACGTAGGCATCGGGGAGCCAGGCGTGCAACGGCCAGAGCGGAACCTTGACCATAAATCCAAGTGCAAAGGCCAGCCACAGCCAGAATTCTAAATTGGCAGGAATTAATTGTTTACCTGCCGCTCGGGCTTGTGACAAGGTGCGCGTAATTTCGACTAAATCAAAGGTATTCGCACCAACGTAATAATAGACACCAATGATGCCGACCAGCATGAACAAACTGCCGACCACCGTAAAAATAAAAAACTTGACAGTCGCCGGAACACGTCGTTCGCGTTCTGCGCCCCAGACGCCGATCAGAAACCCTGCCGGAATAATGGTCAGCTCGAAGAACAAATAAAACAACAGCATATCCTGCGCCATGAAGACGCCAACAATGCCTGTTTCAAGTAACAATAGTGTCGTCAGGTAAGCGCGTACGTTATGCGGCACAATCCAGGTCACCAGCATACTGATTGGCATTAAAAATGTTGTCAGCAAAACGAGCCATAAGCTAATGCCATCCACGCCCAGATGGTAACGCGCGCCGAGGCTTTCGATCCAGGAGGCGTTGATTTCAAGTTGGGGACCGGATAGTTGTGGCTGAAAATACGCAATCAGCAACAACGACAGCAAAAATGTCACGACTGAAAATGCCAGCGCAATCCAGCGATATTGGTCGCGGAGCTGTTCAATCGGAAGGCGATGTAACCAGAAGTAGCTGTGAAGCCACATTGCAACAACACCTACGAGCGGCAAAAAAAGGATAATTGAGAGTAGATAAACTTCCATTGATTTTCAGGGGAGAAGCAGCCTGGAAAATTCAGCTGCCGTCTTCCGTTTAGATTTATCGCAACGTGAAATATAAAATCAGAATAATGGCACCGATCAACATGATAGCGGCGTAACTGCGGGCAAGTCCCGTTTGTAAAAATCGCATCGCCCCGCCTGTTTCACCAAAAGCGCGTGCGATTCCATTCACGGTGCCGTCAATAATTTTGACATCAAGAATGCGCCACAACACATTGCGGGCTACTCCAATCACGGGATTGACAATCGCGTTATCGTAAATTTCGTCCACGTAATATTTGTTTTCAAGCAATTTCGGCATCCGGCGTAGCGGCTGCATGGTGAAAAGCACCCAACCTAAACCGATGCCTGCCAGCGCGACGATGATAGAGATGACAGTAAAAATTCGTTCGGTTGAAAAATCGTGTTGCGTGGCTTCCGCGACGTGTGCGGTGGCGGTTATCATCGCTCCATGCGTGGCTTCCATCGCAGGCGCGGCTTTCGTCAGCACGGGTTCCAGAAAATGCTCAAAATGATTTGCGCCACCTAAAGCCGCAGGCACACCGACGTATCCGCCAATCACCGAGAGTACTGCCAGAATCACTAACGGAATCCACATGACCGCAGGCGATTCGTGCGGATGGATTGCGGCATGACCTTGCGCGTGTGTGCCGTGTCCGTCGTCGTGACCTGTGTTGAAGCGTTCTTTTCCCCAGAACGCGAGCACCATCAACCGCGTCATATAAATCGCTGTGAGCAGCGCAGTCGCTACCGCCAGTGCCCACAACGTTTTGGCTAAAGTTGGCGGCAAACTATTGCTCGACCAGATCTGCCATAAAATTTCATCTTTGCTGAAGAAGCCTGACAGGAGCGGAAATCCACTGATCGCCAACCATCCGGCGACCATCGTGAAAAATGTGATGGGCATATATTTTTTCAGCCCTCCCATGTGTCGCAAATCCTGCTCTTCGTGCATGCCGTGAATAACGGAACCTGCGCCGAGGAAGAGCAGCGCTTTGAAAAAGGCGTGCGTCATCACATGGAAAATTCCCGCCGTGAAGGCGCCTGCACCACAGGCCAAAAACATGTAACCAAGCTGTGAGACCGTCGAGTAGGCCAGCACTTTCTTGATGTCGTTTTGCGCGATACCAATGGTCGCGGCAAACATGGCCGTGAAGGCGCCGATGACTGCGACGATCACCATAGCCGTTTGCGAATGTGTGAAAATTGCGCTGCAACGCGCCGTCAGGTAGAGACCTGCCGTAACCATTGTCGCCGCGTGGATCAACGCTGAAACCGGAGTCGGCCCCGCCATCGCGTCCGGCAACCACACGAACAACGGAACCTGCGCGCTCTTACCGCACGCGCCCACAAACAACAATAACGCAATGGCGGTCATCGTACCCCACATGCCAATGGCTTCGATGGGTTGATCTGCGGCTTGTGTTAGTAAACTTGGAATAACTTTGCCGCCAATGGTTTTATCTACGAAACTGATGCTCGCAAAAAGGGTGAACGCCACCATCACACCGATGGAGTAACCAAAGTCGCCGATGCGATTAACAATGAATGCTTTTTTCGCGGCGTCGCCTGCCTCCTGTCGCTCAATGTAAAAACCAATCAGCAAATAAGAGCAAAGCCCAACGCCTTCCCATCCGACGAACAGCAATAATAAATTATCGCCCAGTACCAGCGTCAGCATCATGAACATAAACAAGTTCAGATACGCGAAGAAACGATAAAAGCCGGAATCGCCGTGCATATAACCGACGGAATAAATATGAATCAGCAAGCCAACGCCAGTGATGAAGAGGAGGAAGACGCCCGAAAGTGGATCAAGTAAATACGCAAAGTCCGCGCGGAAATTCCCAACCTCAATCCAGGTGAAAAAGAAGTCGGTAATACGGCGTACTCCATCAGCGTCTGGCGCTTTGGGCAGTAATTGCGTGAAGAAAGCCAGAAAGGCGAGTATCGTTGAAATACCAACTGAGGCACAGCCAACGAAACTCACGAACTTTTCGCCGAGTTTTTTTCCAAAAAAACCGCAGAGAACAGCTCCAATGAGCGGCGCAAATGTGATCCATTTAAGCATAGTAGCAGGTGATGGGTGTTAGGTGATGGGTGTCAGGTTAAGAAAGTATCAGGTGAAAATTGGTATCGAATTTTCACCTGATATCCGACACCTGCTCCTAAAGTTTTAGTAAATTATCCTCGTCAATACTCAGTGTCTCTCGATTACGGAAAACTGAAATGATGATAGCCAATCCGACGGCAGCTTCTGCCGCTGCGACAGCCATAACAATGAACACGAAAAGTTGCCCCGTGGTTTGATTCAAAAAACGTGAGAAGGCGACGAGCGTCAGATTCACTGAGTTGAGCATCAGTTCAATACACATAAACAAAGAAATAATATTGCGCTGCAATAAGACTCCAGCAACACCGATAGTGAACAATACTGCGCTTAAGGCAAGAAACCAGGAAAGTGGGACCATAAAATTCTCAGGAGTAATCAGGCGGCAATTTTTTTCGTGCGCTCTTCTATTTCTTCTGTCTTCGAACCAGTGACCGCGATTCTCGGCGTAGCGTCAAGAATCATTTGTCCAAGTGTTTCAGCTTCCTGAGCGGTACGTTTTCTGGCTAACACCAGCGCTCCGACCATTGACATTAAAATTAATACTGACGTTGCTTCAAAGGGGAAGAGATAGGTTGAAAACATTGCTTCGCCAATGGATTCAATCGTTCCATAAGGATGAGCGCCATCAGCCGCGATGGCTGATGCCGGGGAATTAGGAACGGCTTTCGCTACAAAGAAGACTTCCCCAAGCAATGCCAGAAAAAGTAAAGGGGCGACAATTTGTAAATACTTGCCTTTGTCCAGGCGGGATTCTTCGCGGCGGACATTGAGCAGCATGATCACAAAGACGAAGAGCACCATGATGGCTCCGGCGTAAACGATGACCTGCATCACGGCGACAAATTGCGCTGACAGTAGTAAATACGTGCCAGCTAAGGCACACATCACGCCGATGAGTCCAAGCGCCGAATAAATTGGATTCCGTTGCAAGATGACATTGAAGGCTGCAAAGACGGCGATAGCTGCCAGTAGCAGAAATATTAATTGTTCAATCGGTAGCTCAAACATAAATTTAATAAGCCAGGAGCGCAATTGTTGCCGAAATGAAAATGTTCAGCAGGGCGGCTGGCAGCAGAAATTTCCAACCAAAATTCATTAATTGATCGTAGCGCAGCCTCGGCAAAGTTCCTCGTAACCAGATATACAAGAACATAAAGAGGAAAACTTTGGCGAGGAAGTACACGGGAGCCAGGAGCGGAAAAGTTCCGACAAACGGGCCGCTCCAGCCACCTAAAAACATTGTGGTAGCCAGCACCGAAACCGTGAGCATGTTCACGTACTCCGCCATAAATAACATCGCAAATTTCAGCGAACTACTGTATTCAGTGTGGAAGCCTCCAACCAGTTCAGTTTCTGCTTCGGGTAAATCGAATGGAGTCCGATTCGTTTCAGCAATAGCGCTAATTAAATAAATAAGAAATCCCAGCGGTTGAAAAACAAAGACATACCACTTCGGAATAAAGCCGAAGTAGGCGCCTTGTTGTGACTCGACAATTTTGTATAAATCGGCTGTCCCGGCCTGGATTAAGACTCCCACCAGCGACAGCGATAAACTCAATTCATAGCTCACCATCTGCGCCGAAGAACGAAGTCCACCCAGCAAGCTGAATTTTGAATTGGAAGACCATCCCGCCATTGCTATCGCGTAAACTCCTAAACTGGTGAGCGCCAGAATGTAAAGAAGTCCAATGTTGAAGCTGGTCACGTGCAAATCTACTTTGCTTAGATTGAGTTGTAAGCCGGTCAACGAATTCACGATAGAATTGATCGTCGCAGCAAAGGGAAGCGGGACATCTTTCGGGCCAAGCGGATAAACGATAGTCGCCATGAAAGCCGGAACTACGGCCACGACGGGCGCGAAGATGTACAACCACTTATTCGCCGCCATTGGAATAATGTCTTCTTTGAAGGCGAATTTGATCCCGTCCGCCAGTGATTGAAGCACGCCAAAAGGGCCGGTACGGTTAGGGCCTAAGCGCATTTGCATAAAAGCCAGGAGGCGACGTTCAACGTAATTCATCGAAACCGGAGACAGCAGGGCAATCACAAACACAATCGCGATTTTGATTATGAGTCCGATGAAATATTGAATTGATTGCTGATCAATGGGCATAAAGTACAATAATAAAATAATTCCGCTCACGACTTTCTAGCCGTTATCTTTGAGCCATTTTGTCAGGTCTGTTCTGGTCGAGAAGTTTAATAAAGCTGCTGACAAGTCACGTAATTTCGGGGCAGACAATTTTTTGATTTGTGATTGTGTTCTTAGACCGATACTTCCAATTTTTACATTCAGTAAATAGAGTATGGTGTCAGCTACACCTTGTTGCACACCTTGCTGCATTCCCTTTTGAATTCCAGTTTGAATGCCTTTGCGAACACCTTGCTTCAATCCTTTATCAAAACCCTCTTGCGCCCATAAATTCATATATTCCATAACAACCTTCTTTCGTTTAGGTTCAAATTGTGTGACGCTGGCTCTGACTTTCCGATCTTCTTCACTTGTCAGTTTCAGGTAACTATCCATGAATCGCGCCATTAAGGTCATTTTCTCTCGATTCAACTTCAGAGTCGAGAACAGGCGTAACATTTCAACTTTAACTTTGACACGATCTTCGGGAGCGATCTTCATCTTCGACATCAGCGCCGTAGCCACCGGATTGTGTTGCCGTAAATAATCTCGCCAGTTGAAGCGGTTCAATTGAATCGTCCGAAATTGAAATTTCAAGACCTCAAAATCAGGGAATTCAATTGAGTAATGATCCGGCTCCGGGCTGCGTGGCTTATCGTAAGTCAGCAGTGCTACCGGATAAACCGGGAGGGCAAATGATTTATCCAGCCAGGCCATGTAAAAAAACATGCGACGATTGAAGCGTGGGCGTCGCGCCGCCTGATTTTCAACGTGAATGAGAAAGAACGATTCCTTGCCGCGAATTCGGGCTTTGACTACTAAATCTGCTTCCCGTGTAAAATCATCATCAAGTTCAGGGAAGACTTCTTTGTCCAGAAATTCCAGCGAATCTTTATCAAGATATTGCGCAATGTCCGGCAGAAATACTTCGACAAATTCTACAAAAAACGTTCGAAGTAACTTTTTGAATCATCCATCATGGTCAATCATTACCAAGCGCCCGACCTTTCACCTGTTCACCTTTATGTTGCCTGAAACATCGCGTGCAATCCCTCCGGCGTATACACACTCTTGCCGTCCAGCGGCAAAGTCTCAGAATATTTCGTAATCGCAGGATACCGTTTTCTTAATCGTGACCCTGCTTTTTCTTCCAGCTCAGAATAATCAACCGGAATTTCCTGATTCACCTGAGACATTTCCGCAGTCATCCGCTTCATCAACTCTTCTCGATTTATTTTTGACAAATCAAGAGCTGGAAGTGTGAGCGCAATCGCTCCTTCATTCGCTAACGCGTTATGCGAAGCCGCTCCGAAAATTGGATTTTGCTCAGCCATCGCTTTGAAAGCATTTTTGACGTTGCCCTGAAATCCAAAATCGTGGCCCATCACTTTGGCGATAGAATTGACGATCATCCAATCAGGCCGCGCTTGTCCAATTGGCGGAATAGCGCGGCGCACGAGTTGCGCTTGTGCTCCGTTATTGATCTGCGTTCCCTGCGATTCCGCGAAGCTGGTAGCAGGCAAGACGACGTGCGCTTTCTTTGCCGCTTCCGTCATAAACATATCCTGCACAACTAAGAAATCTAAACGCGAAAGCAAATGCTGCATTCCTTTCGGATCATCGGCTTTCGTGACAACATCTTCACCAACAAGGTAAAGCGCTTTAATAGTTTGCCCCGTGCCAACTAACATGGTTTGCGAAAGTTTTCCGCCGGATAAAACTGTGTCCATTCCCAGCAAAAAAGCTCCCATTGAATTCGAGTAACGAACCAGTGGCAGATAAGCGAATTTCGTTTCGCTGAAAATCTTTTCGTCTCCGATTTCAAGCGTTGGTTGCGGTGTAATATTCGAGTATGGATTATCGTTGATCGCGGGTTTCTGCGTAGAGTTGGTCGAAACTGCGACCCGTTGTAATTTGTCGAGATGCGCTTTGCGAGCTTCGGCTGCGACTTCTGCGCTGGGAGTTGCGAGAACTTGCTCGAAGAGCGGCATTGCTTCAAGCGCTGCGCCGCGAATTTCGTCTCCAAAAATCACGACCACTTTTTCTGATTCAACCAGAACTTTGCGGATAGCACGAATATCGTCTGCGCTCGCGCCCATCATTTCGGATGCTTCGCCGATCATGTTTTCGTCGAGCAATGCCGCAATGATTGAATTTTCACTGCCTTGGCGAACGCGAACCGTTTTTTCGGCTTGACGCTCCAGGCGGCTCGCCACTGAATTGACGATCAATAATCGTGCGGAACGACGGCGCACTGCCCATCGGATTGAAAACGCTGTGAGCGGATTTTCTTCGTTGGGATCAGAGCCGATTAACAAAATTGTTTCTGCGCTTTGAATATGCTTTTGCGTCGCAATAGTGGGCGCGCCGTGCTTGAAAAACGAAGCAAAATCTACTTCATCATCATCGTGGAAGAATTCAGCATTTTTCGTTTCCAGCACTTCTGTCGCAAATTTCTTCAGCGCAAATTGATCTTCATTCAAAAGGCGACCTGCGCTGATAACGCCGATGGAATCAGCTCCATGCTGCGCTTTGGTTTCCTTGAATTTTGCCGCGATATAATTAAACGCTTCATCCCACGTCGTTGGAATCAAATGCTCGCCGCGTCGAATCATCGGACGATCAACGCGCTCCGCGTGATGTACCGTATCAATTGTGTAACGTCCAAGCGAACAGAGAAAATCAGGATTGATTCCGCCAGCCGTTCTGCCTCGACCATCGCGGGCTACTGTACGAATAATTTTATCGCTCCGCGTTCCGGCGAGCATCGAACAGCCATCCGAACACATATTGCAAATCGTTGGCGTCTGTTTTAAATCCCACGGACGCGCGATATATTTGTACGGCACGTGCAGCAGCGTTCCCGTCGGGCAAACGTCTACGCAGTTGCCGCAATCAGAGCATTCAACTTTTCCGGTATGCGATCCAATGTAAGTATGAGCGCCGCGATTAATTGTAGTGATGGCGAATTCATCCATCCATTCTTCACAGACGCGAGTGCAGCGCTTGCAGGTCACACAACGCTGCGGATCGTTGTAAATAAAATCTGAAATCTGACGTTCTTCTTCGACTTCTTTATCTTTGTAAAGCGAGCGCGTCGCGTCTTCGCCGAAGCCGAAAGTTTGATCCTGAAGTTCGCATTCTCCGGCGCGATCACACACCGGACAATCTACGGGATGATTTGAGAGCAGGAACTCAATCATTGATTTGCGAACCGTTTCGATTTCTTCGGAATCAGTCGTGACGATCATCCCGTCGCTGACAGGCATGGTGCAGGCCGTTTGCAGCTTGGGGATTTTGGGATTGTCTACGCGCACGACGCACATACGACACGAAGCCTGCGCGGTCAGCCCGCGAAAATGACAGAAGCGCGGTAAATAAATGCCCGCCATTTCAGCCGCTTCGATCAGCAATTCGCCTTTCGGGGCTTCGACTTCTTGTCCGTTAATGTTGATTTTGACTAATTCCATAATGAGTGTAACTGACTCGAAACTATGAGCGCGTTCGTAAAGATTTTGCCGGAATCAACTCAATCAATGCTCGCAAAGCATTGTTGACGGATTCTGCACTCTTAAAATATTTTCGGACATCCTTATCCAAAATTATTGCACCTTCTTCAAGCTTAAAGTTTTGTACAATCGTCGTTCCATCTTCCTTATGAACTGTAACTCGATGTTCCTGGCGATATGATTTATAGTGCTTGCCTCTGATTCCACTTGAGAAATCATATTCCGCACGCAATGTATCGGTTTCCTTAACTTTTGATTTAGTCGTAATTTTCCTCATACATTTTTCTTTCTGTTGCGGTCGCTTTACGACAAGTGATGATACGAATTCGTTCATTCCGCTGTGTATACGAAACAATCAATAACTTCCCCGTATTCGACTCACCTAAATTAAGAAACC
>JAYVRW010000059.1:0-7828 GCA_043775925.1 Blastocatellia bacterium | reverse complement strand
TCGTGTATGACGAAATGAAGCGGTTGGCGCGGCGGCATTTGGGGCGCGAGCGGCAGGGGCACACGCTGCAAACGACGGCGCTCGTGAACAAAGCTATTTGAAGCTGGTAGATCAGCGCGAGGTGCAATGGGGAAGTCGCGCGCAGTTCTTTGCGCTGGCCGCCCAAGCCATGCGCCGCATCCTGGTGGATCACGCCCGTAGACGCCAATACCAGAAATGCGGCGGCGATGCCACAGACATGTTCGAACGTACCGGGATGAAAGGTCGAGTGGCGTGGATGGCAAGTCACGAAGCCCTGACGGCTGCGACGTTTGGCGATTGCCAAACCGCCAAACAGAAAGCGACGCAAGCCCTCACCTCTGTCAATGATACTTCTTATTCGGAGAGCGCCATCGCCTTGGCGCTGTGCGGCGCGGTCGGCCAGGCGCAGGCTCACCCGGCTAAACTTGCGCCGCTTTATCCAAATGACACACACTTCAGCGGCATTTGGCTGCCCGTCACTCGCGCTGCCATCGAACTGCAACGCGGGCAACCGGCGCAGGCTCTGCAATAGCTGGAACCTGTCAGGCAATACGAAGCCGCGACCGACTTTCAGCCCCAGTACGGTCTGGCGTATCTGCGTCTGGGGCAGGGTGCGGAAGCCGCCGCCGAATTCCAAAAGATAATTGACCGCCACGGACTGTACGACATCCCGGACCCGGCGCTGTATTCGCTGGCGCATTTAGGATTGGCGCACGCAACGGCGATGCAGGGTGAGACGGCGAAAGCGCACAAGGCATATCAGGATTTCCTGGTACTCTGGAAAGATGCTGATGCGGATCTGCCGATGCTGATTGAGGCAAAAAATGAAGATGCAAAACTGAAGTTATGAATCAAATCGCAGGATGAGCTAAAGCAGCAAGTATAGACCTTAGGCAATGCTTAAAAGATAATTGGTCAGCTTCGTTTCCTTGATAATCAGAAAATGATCGGCATTCCTCTCAATCAAGCCGAGCGCACGGAAATGTTCCATAAACTTGCTGACCCGGGGCCGTGTAGTGCCCACCATCTCGGACAATTCTTCATGGGAGATTTTATGTTCAATGCGGATGCTGCGTGGGTCTTTTTTGCCAAGTTTGCGGGCGAGCTGCAATAATGTCTGACCCAGCCGCTGTTCACTATCAACCGTCACCAGATTGGCGATGACCTGCTGTTGATCGGAAACGCGAACGGCCAGATAATGCACGAAGCCTGGAAAAAGCGAATCTCGTTCCAAGCGGTCAAAAAACATGGCACAGGGAATTTTTTTCAGCTCAGTCGCCTCCATCGCAACCGCCGTCTCGATCCTGACGCCAGTCTCGGAAATACACAACTCACCAAAAACATCACCCACCGTGTGGATCGCTAAAATACACTCTTTCCCTTCAGGCGAGAACATGAGTAATTTGACCTGCCCGCGAGTGATAATATAAACCATTCCATCCCGATCACCACACGTATAGATATGATCATTTTTCGCAATGCTGATGCTGCGTGAATTCATCGTTTCGCCTTCCAATGAATCTCGTAACTGCTGCTGGAATTTGTCAGCTTTGGGGGTCTGTTGAATCATAAAGCCTGCGATCTATCTTCCGAAATTAATACTACATTTCTTTACCAAATTTTCTACCGGTATCCTTGATCTTGTCATGCACTAACATCTGAGATCAAAACACCTGCTTTTATAGCGCTGGCTTTCAATTAACTTTCGTTATTTTCTGCGAGGAGAGATTAATGGTAAGGTAGCGAGAATTGAGACCTTGCTGGCTTGATGCCAAAACAACCAGCCACCACTTGCCAGGCCAATAGTTAGTAAAGCCGCAAGAACCAGAAAAGGCTGCGGCAAGACACCAAAATCGTGCAGGCCAATCGCAAATAAAACGATTGAAACAGGCATTACCCAAACCAAAATTGAAAGCGAATCAAGGTAGGGGTTGTCAATACCGGATTGTATGTTCCCTGAGATATTTTTGAGAAACATTAATAACTCCATGGTGAGCGGCTATTAGTAGCAGAAAAGCCGAAGGATTCCGGCTTGGCGAAGGAAAGAGTGAGCTACGCTCTCTGCTGAACCATGGTTATGAATTACCTTTTGATATGATCGTAACGCACAGACTATCGCTTGGTTTTTGCGAGCTTCACGTAGTCAAAACCGATGAGGCTTTGATCTACCTCGGCTCTGGCAATGACTGTCGCACGTCGTCCCGGCATATTAACCCGTGGACGTGCCCCGTTATGAATTTGTTTGGCGCGTTGCACCATTAATAGAACCTTGCGGTACTTGTTATCTTTGTGGTCAGTAACCATTATTTTCCCTCACATTTTCCAGGCGAAACAGGCATTTTTATCTCTCCAAAAAATCAGACTCTCACTCCGCACTGGGTTGCGACACAACGACATTTTCCTGAGCGGCAGCCAGCTTCAGACGTAACTCCTGCGTGCGCTTGCGGCGCAGTAATTTTTTCTTTTGCTCAACACCTGATCGTGCTTTATCGCCATTTCTTGTTGACATACTTATCCCCGAATGTTACCGAGTGAAAAAATTTCACTGGCTTGAAAGTGGGTTAGGACGTTCAGGTTGTCTGAGGGATTTCAGAGAAACTAAGAAGAGAGTGACCAAACTCGGCTCGTACTTACCCTACTCTTTCACTGGGGGTTTGTCAAATATTGCGGATGACCTAAATATTGAAGACAACAGTGTTCTGGCAATCAGTGACGACTCAGGCAGAAGAATGGGAGGTCTCATAACCCGAATTACTACTTCGTTGTTTTATTCGCCAGTTAAGAATATCCATTCGCAACAAATAACCAGCTTTTGACCTTGGATTGCTTACACTCCAATTTTCAAATACGGATGATAGCTGTAGCTCTGTGAAAAGCTGCGATCAAGGTTGAAGTGCCTGGCAATAACTGGCGCCGGATCGAAGAACCAGGTTCCGGCAGAACGTTCAGATTCCAGGCTATCATACCACGCCCACGGAGCGCGTGCTTTGTTCTTGAAGCCGACATTACCCTGAAAATTTGTGCCGATTGTGCCGATTTTCTTTTCGACTTTCGCTTCCTTGCCGTCAGATTTTATCCCTGTCACGGCGATTTTGCCGTAGTCAAATTCTTCTCCAAAAGTCTCATTCGTTCCGCCTTCGGCTCGCTTCCAGAGCGTCTCTTGCATCGGAATTAAATCATAGTTCAAGGGCCTTGCGTGAACCTCGTCAGCGTCATCTGCTGCGCCTTTTGGTTCGTAGGTTATCACGCCTTTGATTGATTTTTTTAATTGGTCGCGGCTACCGGAGTAGCTGAAAACTCCGTGACCTTTCGGCTCGGAAAAAATCATTGGATGCTGTTCCTGAAGGTCAATCAATTCACCGAGGTTGGAGCGTGCCTTCGTGGTTCGATATTTATAAAAGTGATTGTGCGCCATCGTCTCAACGTAGGCTACGACGGCCTCACTCGCGCCGCGCTTTTCGGCTACGACCAAACAGCCTTCCAAATCATTTTCGTGCGAGAGCGCAATGTCGTCGGCGAGTCCGCTGGGGTCTTTCCCGGCACGGCGAATGCCCTCTTTGATGAGCGTATCAAGAATGGAAGTTTTGGCGCCTCCGCCTTTGTAATCGCGGGGATGAAAGGTCGCATAGAAAATAAAATAATGCGTCGTAGTTTCCAACAAAGAGTAGTAAACAAAGGCTCTTAAATGATTTTTGCGGTTGTCTAAATTGTTCCAGTTGTTGTCGCCCTTCCAGTCTCCGTCAAAGTCAAAATTCGTAATGTAATCGGCGCGCGGCTCATCTCCCAGGCCTTGATAAATAATGGGAGCGAATTGTTGCGCGATTGATTTTTCACGATCCGGGCGCATTGGTGTGGTATTTTTTTGCGCGAAGCACGGAACGACAAAAATCAGCATTAATAAACATCGAAGCATTACTCAACGTCCTCCAGTGATTAGAAAATTGAATGATGGAAAGAAGGTTGATATTTTTTTAGCCACGAATTAACGCGAATTTTCACAAATTACCCAGCTAAGAAAAAATGCTTTTTTCATTGCAACAATAATTCGTGAAAATTCGCGTTAATTCGTGGCTCACCTCACCTTACCATCGCAATTTGGCAGGGAAAAATTCTGAGACCAATTCTTCGTAATAGCTGCACAATTCATCGAAGCTTGGTTCTACTTCAACTTTTGAATATAGGTCATACGGATTGAAAGCGCGGACAGAATTCAACATTTCCCGGTCGCGGGACGTCAATAAATGACCGTATTCGCCTTCACGGTGGACGACGTAGCACGAATGATAACGAATCATCCACAACGCCTCTTCGGGCAAATAATTTTTCACGACCTGATATAAATATTCGTCGTGTCCAAACGAAAGATGAACGTTATCGAGTCCGCATCCGGTTTCATAAATTCCATTCAAAGTGTTGAGTTTTGGATTCTGTGAATCAGGATTTTCAGCAAATAATTCTGAGAAAACAATTTTGTCAGAGAAGGCGCAGCCGACCGGATTCGTATCGCCGACAACCGCCCATTGCGGCTCATCGAATAAGCACAAAACTTTGCCCAGATCGTGAATGAGTCCCGTCAAAATAAACCAACGCGGATGTCCGTCCTGTCGAATGGCTTCAGCGGTTTGCAAAGCATGAATAATTTGCGGCAAAGCCAGATCAGGATCGCTGTCGTCTACTAATTGATTGAGCGACTCCATCGCTTCCCAGATGCTAATCTCGGCACGATTGAGTTGACCGTATTTGGCTTTTTGACTGAGGACAAAATCAAGCGTTTGCTGACGGTGATTCAAGCTGTAAAGCTCTTTGACGCTGCTGCGCGTTTCGGCTTCGTAATTGCGATAAGTCTCCGGCGCTTTGCCGTCATGAATTAAATGGGCTGGAACTTCGTTAAGCGAACTGTGTAATGCAACTGACATAAAATTATTCTCCTTATGAATAGAAATAATAATACGTCAAAAAAGATTGGATGGCGAAGTTTTTTCTTACAGACTTATTCATTCTTCGTCGCAACGGGACGCCTGAATTTAGATACTGTCTTGCTGGTCAAGGTGACAGAGCAAGACAGTATCTAAATTCAACTTGTCGCTACCCAACCAAAAGCGGAGTAATACCTTGCTTTGGTTCTGGCGACTCTCGCGGGCTACACCGCATTTACTCATATCGTAAAGCTTCAATTGGATCAAGCTTGGCGGCTTTAATGGCAGGATATAATCCGAAAATCAAACCAATAGCGACTGAAGCACCAAAACCAATCGCAACCCAAATCATGGGGATCGTCGAAGGGAATTTAATCAGCTTCAAAATCCCACTCACCATAAATCCGAAGGCAATTCCGAGCAATCCACCAACGCCGGTCAAAACTATCGCCTCTAAAAGAAATTGCGTCACGATGTCTACCTTACGCGCTCCAATAGCACGGCGAATACCAATTTCTTTGGTCCGTTCAGTGACGGACACCAGCATAATATTCATCACGCCAATGCCTCCGACCAGAAGGGCGACACTGGTAATGGGGATAATAATTAGCGCAACCATATTCAAAATTCCGCCAAAACTTTCAATGATGGCGCTGGCAGTATTGATCGAAAAACTATCTGGCTGATCCGAAGGAACATTGCGGCGGCGGCGCAAAACCTCGGTGACCTGATCTATCATTTTGTCGAGATTTCCGGCTCCGGCGCTCATCACAATAAAATTATCATCCTGTCCCGGATACATCGTGTGCATGATGGCGTAAGGAATGTAAATAATATTGTCGTTACTGGGACCACCCATGCCGCCCTGCTTCGCTTGTTGCGTCGTCCCCACAATCGTAAACATTTTAGAGCCGATGGCAAGCTCTTTGCCGAGCGGATCATAGCCTGCAAACAACTTCTCTTTGACTTGAAAACCAATCACACAAACTGGCAATTTATGCTCATCTTCGGTGTCGGTGAAAAAACGTCCCGTGTCGAGTTGGACATCGCGTGTCCGGGAGTATGCTGACCAGACGCCGCGCACATTCGAGGTCTGCATTTGATTATCTTTATACTTTACAATTGGAGGTAATCTGTCAGGACGCAGCACTGGCGAGGCGGCTTCGACCAATGGGAGCTGAGCTAAAGCCAGCGCATCATCAATGGTCAGCGGTTTTCGTTTGCGCTCCTCTTCCGTCATATCACCAAAACGCGGCCCCCCCTTGAAGCGACTCACAAAGGCGGTATTGGTCCCGAATTGTTCGATTTGCTCCTTAAAGCCCTGCTCCATCCCGCTGACAATTGAAGACACGGCAATCGTCGTCGCAGTTCCGATAACGACTCCCAGGACGGTCAGAAATGAACGAAACTTATGAGACCAGAGCGTTCCCATTGCCTGTGAAGCCAACTCTTTTAATTGCTGTGTTTGCATAAATATTAGTTTCCAGGAAATATAGTTTCGCGTTTTGAGTTTCGAGGAAGAAAAATAATTCGATTTCTACGAATTATTCAGCAGCCAAAAACTCGAAACCCGAAACGAGAGACTCGAAACTAAATCCTATTCCGCCCTTAATGCAACAATCGGATCAAGGCGAGCGGCTTTCCAGGCGGGATAAATTCCGAAGATAGCGCCAGTTCCGGTTGAAACAATCATCGCTAAAAAAACTGCCCATAATGGCATCGAAGCCGGGACAGGGGTAAATGATACCAGTACCCATTTCAGCCCGTAGGCAATGGCTAACCCGATCAATCCGCCACATCCCGATAAGACGACGGCTTCGATCAGAAATTGTAAGAGAATATCTTTACGACGTGCGCCTAAACTTTTGCGAATGCCAATTTCGCGGGTCCGCTCAGTCACAGCGACGAGCATAATATTCATGATAACGATACCGCCTACGACTAATGAAATCGAAGTTACTCCCAACGCTACCGTGGCAATCGTGCCAGTCAAGGTCTTAAAAAGATCGTTAATGGCATCGGCGGTAATAATCCCGAACGTATCTTTTTCACTATAGAGAACTTTATGGCGCGCACGCATCAGCATTCTCGCCTGATCCTGTAGATTATTAAA
Source organism: Blastocatellia bacterium (assembly GCA_043775925.1). Taxonomy (GTDB): domain Bacteria; phylum Acidobacteriota; class Blastocatellia; order RBC074; family RBC074; genus JAFDVL01. Next base: position 778 of record JAYVRW010000059.1, on the reverse strand, counting down.
GTTGACATTTTCAGCGCCCTTGATTGAAATAGCCAGACTGCGACGAGCGCCATACATTTTCTGGAAAGTAGTAATTGGGATTTCGACATATTCATCTTGTGATTGACCAAAGACGCTGCCCTGCTCTTTGCCGACTCCGATAATTTCAAATGGTAGTCCTTCAATTTTGATTTCTTTACCAATCACATCACGATTCGCATAAAGTTTATCGGCCACGGCTGTCCCGATCATCGCCACGTAGCGGCTCCGCTCTTCATCAACATCTCCCACGTAACGCCCGATGTCAGGCTGCACTGTATCAATATTCGCCATCGAAGCGGTCACGCCCTTGACCGAGATACTTGGCATTTTTTCATTGCCGGCTTTAACTTCGGTACTGCTTTGCCCATCGGCTCCGATGAAGAGAGCGAGCGTCATGTTCTGACGCAAATACCTCACATCTTCAAGCGTCAAGTCTTTGTTACGGCGATTGGCATCCAGGAACTCTTCAAAGCTGGTAATGATTCCGAATTTTTGGATCGTCAGCGTATTGGCTCCCTGATTGGCAATTTTCTCAGAGATATATTTATTCGCACCTTCGATCACTGAAGCCACTGCCACGACGGTCATCACTCCGAAGATCACACCCAGCAACGTCAAAAAACTACGCAGCTTGTGCGCCCGGATCGAACTAAGAGCTAATTTGAGGGATTCAATAAATGTATACATGCCTTCGCTAATAACGATAACACAGAATGTTTAGTTGCAAGAATTTATGAGGAAGAAATACGGAAGGATT
>JAYVRW010000058.1:0-30397 GCA_043775925.1 Blastocatellia bacterium | reverse complement strand
AAGCCAGAAGCATATCCAGCCCCGTCAATCCAACAGAAAGCCCGTGTAACTGTCCAAATAAAACCTTCGTCGGGTCCGTCAGCGCCATCGTATCCAGCTTGTCGCCAAAGGTTGCACGGATGTCATGAATTTTTGCAGCAACGACAAATCGCGCCGTAATTGTGCCAACAAATGCGACCAGGTACACGACCAATTCAACGTAATAACTTGTACGTTTGACTTCCCGCGAAAGCAAGAGCAGCGCTAATAAAATCGCACTCATCGCCAAGCCAAAATATTCTACATCCTGCAAAATTGGAGACACCAAATCCCCCGCCATCCGCCGCGTTGGTAACACCGCAAACGCCGCCCGCGCTACCGATGTAGTGAACAACAGCATTGCGCCAAACCAGATACTAACTAATGCGAGTCGAATTCGTTGGGTCATAATTTTTTGCTGAAAACAAAGAAGCATTTTGAAAGCGGAAGATTTAATTCTTGCCGTCAATGGTGACAAAGATTTCTCTTGTTTCAAAAATAAGAAATAGTCCGACGCTCTACGATTTTATAAATAAAATGTCTTTCTTCCGGTATGCTATAATTTTTCCAGTCTGATTCTTTGATGATCCAATTTCCGTGGCTGTCTGTTTTATAATTATAGAGCCACGTATCTATCAGATTTCCACTCACATCAAAATGATCTGTCTGTATTATCCGCCCTTCAGCGTCTTTTAAATGGGTGAATTTCTCTTCAATATTACCGTCTTTTCCGTACACAAATTCGGCAACGTGTAAATTATTTACAACAACTTCTCGTTTTCTCCTATCAAGCCCATTCGCACATCTATAATGATGATATTCTTTGAGAATATTGTGATCTACGTCATATTCTACATCAGCTAGAAGAAGCCATCTCTCTTTCATGTTAGCGAGAATTTTACTATCAATTTCATAATAATCTGCCCATTCCAGCTTAAACTTATGAACCTTCCCGTTTGGGTTTTCATCATTTGTATCGGTATATTGAGATAGCGCAGGAGTGCTTAAAAATATAAGTAGAAGTAACGTTTGTATCTGTAACTTGAATTGAAAAGTATTCATCTGATTACTCCAAATATTTAGTAAACTACCGACTCTCAACCATAGGTTGCTTCCCGTTTTTCAAAATCTTTTCCGCCTCCGCCAGCACAGAATCTTTACGTTCGCGGATGTCATCAAGCGTTAATGGCACGACGACATCAGGCGTCACGCCGCTGCCTTCGATTCGATTTCCTTTGGGTGAAAGGTAGCCGAATTCGCTGATGTTGAGTTCGCTCCCGCCGGTTAATTTGCGCGGCGTCGCAGCCAATAAACAGCCGCAGCTTTGACGACCGACAACTACCGCTCTTCCTAATTCCTGCATCGCGCTCGCAAATAATTCTGAGCCACTACCCGAACTTTCGTTCATCAAAATGACGATTGGATTTTGATAGATTTGCATTCCGGGTTTGCCACTTTCAATTTCTACCGGACGCCCAGAGCGGCGAATAAATTTGCCGAACGAAACCGTATTCGGAAAAAAATATCCGCCGATGCCGTGCACTTCCGAAGGCGATCCGCCACCGTTCCCGCGTAGATCAATAATCAATCCCGGCGTGTCGCGCAGCTCCAGTAGCGCTTGTCGAAATTGCTCATGCGCGGGGTCTTTCCAACGATTGAGGCGAATATACCCATAGCCCGAATTCAATTTGGAGCTGGTGACCTGCACCGCCGTAGAATAGATTTTGCGCGGTAATTCCACTTCAATCACTTTCGTCGCATCGTCAGGGTTTTCTAACCACAGCACGACTTTCGCGCCTTCGACACCATCCAGCAATGCGCCGTACTGCGTCATCCTGGTAGCGCGTTCCGAGGACGAAGCAATCAATCCCTGCGCAATTTCTTTCAAGCGTTCTTCAATCGGTTTTTTGTCTATGGCGCGCACAATCATTCCGGCTTTGATCCCGGCTTTCGCTGCATCAGAACCGGGGATGACATTGAAAATGACGTTTTGTCCTTCGACTTCTCCAATCGAAATGCCGGGAGAAACTGCTTCGAGGCGATAAAATAAAAAACGTTTGTAAGGATCACGAATCCGCGTATGCGCGTCGTGCAATTCGCTCACCATCAAATTCAGTAAGCGATAAAATTCAGCGTCATTCGCGGCATTTTCAAGCTGGTCTTTATATTTTTTCCGAATCGCTTTCCAATCAATTCCATTCATTTTGGGATCGTAATATTTATCGTTCACGGTTTCCCAAACCTGATCGGCAACCTGCTTGCGATCTTTGGCGGAGAGCGGCGACGAGTCCTGCGCAAAGGACGCAGAAAATAGAGCTAAGACCAGCAGCGTCCCGATGAATACCTGTCTTACCACATTTTTATTTTTCATAAGCTGATAAGTAAGGAGGATGAAATTTATTTGATAGACCACAGATCGAGCGGATGATGCGGGTTCACGCAGATCAGCAAAAACCCGCTTTATCCGCCTGATCTATGGTCTATCTCTGAACTCCGCATCTGCTCAATTATTTTCGTCAGATTTTGAATATCACTTTGCGCTGCTTCGAGGTCGCGTTTACTCGCCATGTAATTTTTCCAGTGTTCACTTTCGACGAGCGGCTTCAATCGTTCTTCGCCGATGTGACTGGCTAACAGTGCAATGATAATGCCTGAAACCTGCGTATGCTCAACATAGCTGGCAATCACGGTGTAGGCCGTTTCCGCCGCTTCTAAATCCCAATGTTTGGATGTTTCGTTCATGCTTTGAAGGGAGTTTCTACCACGGTAGCTGTGCCGATTTCGGAATCACCGGATTTCAATTTGAAAGTAGTCCCAACCGTCAAAAAATAACGATGGACGTAGCCGAGCGCGATGAAACGATCTAATAAAATACTCTTCGCGCTGCTGGTAATTTCACCGATTTTTTTGCCGTCTTCTGACCACAGTTCGACACCTTTTTCGGGAGCGTTTTCGGCTTCGATCAAGAGTCCACGCAATTGCTGCTTAGGCTGTCCGCGCCAATGAATACGGGCGATTACTTCCTGTCCAAGATAGCAGCCTTTGGTGTAGCTGACAGATTTTTCAAGCCCTGTTTCCAGCAAAATATTGGCTTCATCAAAGTCTACGCTTTCACGCGGAATTCCGGCTTCGAGGCGAACAATTTCCAGCGCTTCACTGCCGGCGGCAACGGCTCCGGCTTCGATAATTTTGTGAACAATTTCGGCTTCAGAATTTGCAGGAACGAAGAGATCAAAGCCGCTTGCCGCGCCGCGAAAATGTGAAGCGATGAAGATTTCTTCGCCGTTGATGGTCGCAGAAAAATTTCGATATTCAGGTTCGGCTTCAATGGTTTGATTTGTCAATTTTGACAAAAGTTCAGCAGCGTTCGGCCCTTGTAAAGTGACAACATTTTTCTCGTCAGAAACATCTTTGACAAAAAATTCTCCGGCAGGAACAAAGCGGCTCAGATTCTTAAAAATTGTTTCCCGATTGGCTCCACTGAATTCGATCACGAGCTTTTCACCAACCTGATAAAAGCGGCACAAGCTGAGGATTTTTCCCTGCACATTCAAAAAGGCGGCGAGCGTTCCATCCCCTGTTTGCAAAGCTTTCACGTCATTCGTGATTAAGCCGTTGATGAATTGAATCGAATTTTTCCCCGTGAGTTCAAGGATCGCCGTGAACGGAATTTCGGCTACGGCAGCGGAGTGAAGCAAGGCGTGATGTTCAGCGCGAACATCACCGAAATCACGCGGCGTGGTGAGGTTGGTGATGGAGGTGTTGACGGCTTGGATGGACATAAATTCTGGCAACTAATCTTAATTTGCTAACTTAGATTATTATTGTAGATTATGGTTGGTTCACTATACTCATAACCCAAGTCAAGATCATTTGGAAATTGATCCGACCATTCAGAACGTACAAATCGTAACCGATAATGGGATAGTGGACGACCATTTGACCCTGGCGGTTCTTGAATAGGTGGATCAATGATTTCTATCCGTTTAGGGAGAAACTCTTTCAGCCAATCTACAAAACGTTCCTCTTCACAGTCGTTAAAATTAAATTGTTTATTAATCCAGAAATCACGAATTTCTGGGGTTATCGCATCATCTAGGTCTCGAACTGTGAAATGCGTTTTTAGTAATTGTGTCAACTTTTTTGTATCCATATTATTATTAAGTTAGAGTGCTTTTGAAAAAAATAATCCGTATTTCCTTTTCCTATTTACTCTTCAAAAGTCGCTGCATACATTTGTCTGAACCGATTCGCGTGCGCCTTCTCCGCTCGCGCTAATGTCTCGAACCATTCGGCAATTTCATCGAAACCTTCTTCACGCGCAGCCTGTGCGAATTGGATGTACATTTCATCGCCTTGATAGCTTTCATCCTGAATCGCGCATTTTAAATTTTGCCGCGTCGTCCCAAATGGCAAGCCTGTCGTCGGGTCGCCGACTTCGCGTAGAAAATCTAAACTTCCCTGCGAATGATTGGCTTCGCCTTCTGCCATATCACGCATCATTCCAGCAGCATCGGCGTAGCCTTCGACATCGGCTTGGCGCGCAAAATATAAATACCGCCGCGAAGCTTGCGCGGCTTCGGCGAAGGAGGCTTTCAGGTTTTCGCTGGTTTTCGATCCGGTGAGTTTGGGCATGAGAAAGGCAAAAGTTAAAAGGCAAAAGGGAGTCCTTTTGCCTTTTCATATAAAAGTCGTAGTGCGGGCGGCTCGCCCGCACGTAACGGGCGAGCCGCCCGTTGTACGAAAAATCTAAGCCGAGAACGAAGTTCCACAACCGCAGCCGCCGGTGGCGTTCGGGTTCTTGAAAGTAAAACCTGATCCCATCACATTGTTGACGTAATCAATTTCAATATTATCAAGATATTGCGCACTGAACATGTCAACAAAAACTTTCAGTCCAGATTTTTCGACCACTTCATCGGTTTCCGCCGGAGCTTCTTCGATGTTCATGGCGTACTGAAAACCTGAACATCCGCCAGGAGTCACGCGAACGCGTAATCCGCCTAATTCACCAGGATTTTCCGCTTCAATAAATTTTCTGACTTCGCTGACAGCAGTTTCCGTTAATGCTAAATTCATAACTATTTTCTCCTTATAAAAAACCTAAGATTGCGTAATTAATTCACCAAATCCAGCGACTTCTTCGCGCAGAGTTCGCTCAACTAAACTTTTCAACGTCATCGTCGAACTCGGACATCCCACGCAAGCACCTTTCATTTTAACACGAATATCGCCATTCGACTCAATGGAGACTAATTCAATGTTGCCACCATCCGAAATCAAAGCCGGACGGATGCGATCCAGAGCCGCTTCGACCTGCGCCGCCGAAATGTCAGGAGAGTCATCAAAGATCATAATTAGTTATTCCTCTCCTTCCGATGCGAATAACGAATATAGCTAAAATTTATGAAAATTTCCAGTTTTGTCAATCAACCGGCAAAACGGTCCTTCGCAGGTTGGCACACCAATTTCAGTAATTTGCAGCGGGGAAAATGCTATGCAGGGCAACTCAAGCGCTGAATTCGCGCAGGATTTAATTATTTATTTCGTGCGACGATCTTGACTTCAGAAATTAATTTTTAGCGACAGAAAACACCCGCAGATCATCACTCGCCGTGATCTCAGTCGGCATAAAGCTCAGCCCCGATCCGGCGACTAAATCTTTCACGGTACTCGAAACCAGGACTTCATTTTGCGCAGCCTTCAGCGCGAGTTCAAAGCTGACAGAAACAGCCCTTCCGGCGACTCGCTCACCGATCAAATCGCATTCTCCGGTATGAACTCCGGTGTGCACGCGAAGCCCGATCCGTTTCGCAAATTGATTGATCGCACTAGCGCAGCGAATCGCTCTGGCGGGGCCGTCAAACGTCGCAATCAAGCCGTGACCATTCAATTCACTTTCCTTGCCACGAAATAACTCAAGTTCCTTCCGCGCAAATTCATAGTATCTTTCTGCCTGCAACATTTCATCATCTGAATCCTGTGCAACGTGGGTACACAACACTGTTGCCAGCACTCGATCATACTCAGGAGCGTGCCGCATACCGGTCAGAAATTCTTCGATTTCATCCAGAATTGATTCCTGATCTCCGACAAATGGAAGATGATCTATGCCAGGTAATTCAACGAATTTGGCACCGGGAATCAGCTCTGCCAGATAACGACCTTCCTCAACTTTCAAGCACATATCTCCCGTGCGATGAATGACTAACGTTGGCACGCGCACGGAGGGCAGGACGCGACGAATATCAATTTCTGCATTCATTTTCGTCAGCGCCAGAGCGGCTCCGGGGCTGGCGCCCATTCTCAAGTAAGTCGCCCACCAACGACGAAACCCCTCATCGTTAATCAGGCTGGGAGCGCGATCTTCAATGCCTATCGGCCCGCCCCAGTGCTCAATAATTTCCTTAAAAAAATGCTCGCGTTCGTCTTCGGTTGGCCCCCACGGATAATCCTCATCGCGGAGCCTGCGGGCATAACTGCCGATCATCACTAACGCCGAAGTTCGTTCAGGATACGTCGCGGCGAAAAGGCTGCACATCGGACCACCTTCTGAAATTCCGCAGAGCACAGCGCGTTCTGATCCCACGGCGTCCATCACGACGTGAACGTCTTCCATGCGCTGCTCTAATGTAGGTAATTTGTTGAGCGGGACACGATCCGATAATCCGGTTCCCCGCTTATCAAAAAGAATCAATCTTGAGAACGAAGCCAGGCGATTCAAAAAATGTGCGAAGGAGGGGTCTTCCCAAAAATAATCCAGATGCGAAACCCAGCCCATCACAAAAACCAGGTCAATTGGGCCATTACCCAAAACCTGATACGCGATATTGGCATCTCCGCTTTGGACATATTTGGTTTCAATCGGATTGCGCAGCAGGAACGGAACCGGAGCCGGCTTGAGCACTTTGACGTGAGACGGGGGCAGCTCAATCACAGGATATTGCGCCGGAGGATATGATGGAATTTCATCGTCTAGTTCTTCGACGATGATGCGGGCGCGCGTTCTTTCGTGAATGACAATTTCGCCGGAATCTTTCGGGACAACATTTACGGGAATGACAAAACGGTAGCCGATTTTGGGAACTGTTTCGATAAATTTTGTCGCGTCTTTGCCTTCGTTGAGAACTTTGCGGAGGATCGAAATATTCTGCGCGAGGTTGGTTTCTTCGACAAAGCTGTCAGGCCAGATTTTTTCCAGCAGTTCTTCTTTGCCTAAAACGTGACCGCTGTGTTGGACGAGCAGGCACAGCGTTTCAAAAACTTTTGGAGCCAGCGGAAGCGAAACTCCGTCGTGAAGCAATAATCGCTCTTTGGGGTCAAGTCCGAATTTTCCAAATTCATAACGGAAAGCCGCTGTACGGGTCATATCATTTTCCGGTGAGATAGGTTTTATTAAATTACGAGTAATCTATAGTAGGATTGCCCCAAAAAGGTCTTCAGAAATTTCTATAATTTTTATCAAAGCGCCTTAACTCTATATTCTCAAATAGCTTACCAATACAAAATTTTCTATCCCGGCCAATCTCTTATTTTCGCCATCAGGTAATTTCTTCAAAAGAAATTCAAAAAACCTTCAAGAAGTCCCAAAGATTTTACGTGGACTCAAGGGGTATACTCCCGCTCGACACAGGTATTATTTTCTTGCGTATTTAAATTTTGGGTATAAAGACAAGCCCCCAACTTCACTTTAAAATCATGACGACCAGACGAAGAACTGAAATCACCATCGAAACCGAACGCATTATTATCCCGACTTCAACTTCCGCTCAGCCAAAGTGGTGCGATGAATGTCAAACACAAGTCGAAATGATGAAGCCGGAAGACGCGGCAAAAGTCCTTCAGCTGGCGACCAGAATCATTTATCAATTGATCGAAGCCGGAGATCTGCATTTTCTGGATGAAGCGGGAGAGATTTTCATTTGTCGGGATTCCCTTTTCCTTCAGAAAAAACCCGAGTCAGAAAAGAAGCTGCTGAATGAATAATTTTTCTACCCTTGCGAAAACATTTCCCAATCGCCCTGCTTCCTGAGTTGTTGGCTCATCGCTTCGGCTAATGCCTGTAATCCTTTGAAGGGACGCACCAGAACTTCGACTTCAGTGATTTTTCCGGCTTCGTTGATGCCAATCAGGTCTACGCCTTTCAATCCGACTTCGCCGATGTGGGAGCTGAATTCCAACGTCCACGAACTGCCATCGGTCATTTGACGATGATACTCAAAATCTTCAAAGACCTGCGATGCAGCTTTTAAAATTGCGATGGCGAGTGGACGCCCGTGCTTCGGCTTCCATAAAAACGGCGAGCGAAAAATGCAATCCTCAACCATTATTTCTTCGAGAATTGACGGGTCTTGCCGCGTCACAAATTCGTGCCAGCGAATCATTGTGGGGGTTAGTTGAATTGATGTTTGTTCCATAATTGTTGACTTGCCTGATTGACTTGCGTAAAACGCTTTTCATCATTTTCTTGACCTGACCGGATGTGGTCACTATACTAACCCATCTGAAAAAAATGAAGAACTTACCAGCCAGAACAAATATCGAAGGGGCGCTCCGTGCGGACGGATTACGTTTCGCCATCGTCGCCAGCCGTTGGAACGACTTAATCGTCAGCCGGTTGCTCGGTGGTGCGCAGGAAGCGTTACGTCGTTTGGGTGCGGACGAAAATAATATTGTCACCGTTCACGTCCCCGGCTCTTTTGAAATCCCTTTAATCGCAAAAAAACTGGCTCTGAGTAAAAAGTACGATGCCATCATTTGCGTCGGCGCCATCATTCGCGGAGAGACGCCGCATTTTGATTATCTGGCAGCTGACGTAACGAAAGGTCTCTCTTCGGTTGCACTGGAAACCGGAGTTCCCGTTGCCTACGGTGTGCTGACTGCCGATACGGTCGAGCAAGCGCTCAATCGTGCCGGAATTAAAGCAGGCAACAAAGGTTTCGAGGCGGCAATGACCGCTATCGAAATGGCTAACTTAATCAAAGAGTTGTAACATCATCAGTCACCGCCCCGATCTGACGATTTTTTTAACTCTCAATGGTTGATTGAAAATTATGGGTGCAAGACGCAAGGCGCGTGAATGCGCGCTGCAAATGTTGTTCCAATACGATATGTCTCGTCAACCGGTAGACGAGCTGATCCTGACTTTCTGGGGCGAACTCGCGGAAGGGCAGGACGACGTCAAGGAATTCTCGAACGATCTGGTTGCGGGTGTCATTTCTCACATGGAGGAGATTGATGAACGCATTCGCCTGCGTACCGAGCATTGGCGAATCCCGCGGATGGCAGTCGTGGATCGCAACCTTTTACGTTTGGCTGTTTACGAATTTGTTTATCAGCCGGGAACTCCGAAAACCGTCGCCATCAATGAAGCTCTTGAAATTGCTCGCCGCTTCTCGACGCACGAAGCGACGCAATTTGTGAACGGAATCCTGGACGCGATCAAACGTGATATGGATGGTGTTTCACCATCTGCTCCTCCACCTGAAATTGTGGTCGAACCGGAAGCCGCTACGTCGTCTTCCGGTTTGAGCTAGACAATTTTTTGACTGGTATTTGTCTTCGCCATCATCCTGTTGCCCGCAGGTTATATGAATCCAACCGAAGCCATCCGAATTCATCACCAATCCATTGTTATTGATACGCACGCGGACACAATTCAGCGCGTGCTTGATTGTGGCGGCGATTTGACGCAGGGCGAAGACGATTGGCATCTGGATTTGAATTTGATGAAGCAGGGCGGACTGAATGCGCAATTCTTTTCGATCTGGCCTGACCCGCATACTTTCTGGGGAGCATCAGCCTACGACCGCACCAAAGCTCTGATCGGAGCCGTAGATTCTCAACTCATCAAATACCCTGAATTAATGGAACGCGCCGTGAACGCCGCTGACATTCGTCGCATTTCTGAAGCGGGAAAATTAGCAGCATTAATGGGCATCGAAGGCGGTCACGCGATCAACGATGATCTTGATGCTTTACGAGAATTTTTTGAATTAGGCGTGCGGTATATGACGTTGACGCATTCGCGCACGACGAATTGGGCGGGATCATCCGGCGATGAAATCGGACAAACTACCGGACTCACCGATTTTGGCATCGAAGTCGTGCAGGAGATGAATCGCCTCGGAATGATCGTAGACATTTCGCACGTTTCCGATCAAACTTTTTGGGAAGTGTTGGAAGTGGCGAAAAAACCCGTCATCGCCTCGCATTCGGGCGCACGCGCTTTAGCGAGTAATAAACGTAACGTCACCGACGAAATGATGAAAGCCATCGCGGGTCAGGGCGGTGTTGTCTGCGTGGTTTTCTATCCGATTTTTCTGGATGAAAATTATCTCGCAGCAGCGCGTGAAGTTTTCAATACACTCAAACCGCAGCTTGAAAAAATTGAGACCTCAATGAATGCAATTCAAGCCGGATATGCCAAAGATAAACTGACGGCAGAGGCGTTGCGCAATGGAGTAGCTCCGATGCCACTGTCGAAACTGGCAGACCACATTAACCACATCGCCCAATTAGTTGGCGTAGACCATGTCGGATTAGGTTCTGATTTCGACGGGATCAATTGTGTTCCGCAGGGACTGGAAAACGGCAGTAAGCTTCCGGCCTTGACCGTTGAATTAGCAGCTCGCGGCTATGATGAGAAGGACTTAATGAAGATTCTGGGCGGGAACGTGCTCCGCGTGATGGAAGCGCAGTGATTTTTGCGCTAAAATCGTGGCCAATATTCTGATATGAAAAATTTATTCGCCATCATCGTCGCTTTATTGTTTTGCCTGACGGTTTCGTCCGCACAAGACCCGGTTAAGCCTGCACAACAACCTCCGACCAAACCGCCCGAGGAACCTGTCGAGGAACAAATTGAGGGGCTAAAAACCACTGAAGTAAATGTTCCTGTCATCGTCACCGATGGTTTCGGAAACTTCATCAATGGTCTGAAGAAAAGTGATTTCATCGTCAAAGAAAATGGAATCACGCAGGATATTGTATTTTTCGGAGATCAGACTTCCCCGTTTAGTGTCGCCTTACTTTTGGATGTCAGTCTCAGCGCCAAAAATAAATTAGACGACATCAAAAAAACGGCGATTGATTTTGTGAAGCTCCTCCAGCCACGCGATAAAGTCATGATTGTCGCGTTCGATGAACGGGTTCGATTTGTCGGAGAATTCACCGGAGACCAGAAGCAACTGGAAAAACAAATCAAGTCATTGAAAGCGAGCTACCTGACCAGCCTTTATGATGCCATTGACTTGACGTTGCGTGACCGCTTATTAAAAGCCGGTGGACGCAAAGCGATTGTGGTGCTTTCTGATGGCGTAGATACGGGAAGCAAAAAAGCGACGCGGGAAAGTGTACTGGAATTAATCACGCGATCCGGGGTCGTTTCCTATTCCGTTCGTTACGAGACACGCAACGATGGAACCCGACAGATTCGCCCTTCAGATTTACCAAATCTGGGAAATTCAAATTTTGTCGCCCCTGTGCAGCAGCCTCGCGGGACGTATCAAAAACAAAAGCCGGTAGACAGAGACTTACTTGGAATTGAATTTTTACAGGAAATCGCCGCCCGCTCCGGTGCACTTTATATTCGATCAGAAAACTCGGCAATGACCGCGAACGCGCTTTACCTCATTGCTGCCGAAATTCGTAATCAGTACACCGTGACGTACGATCCTAAAAATGACAAAAAAGATGGCACGTTTCGCCAAATTAGTGTCGAGCTGGCCAGTGGCGGCTATCGCATCAGAGCGCGACAAGGTTATATCGCTCCGAAAAAGTAGCGTAAACTTTCCAGGCTGCATCCGTTCATTTCAGACACTTTTCAAATATCCCAAGCGCAAACTGGAAAGTTTGCGCTACATTTTCACAGAAATCTCGACCCCTGCTGTATTGATACTTTCTTGATGGAATGAGGAAATAGTGGATGACCCTTCCGCTGATTTTGCCCGTTTCCATTGAGCAGCCCTGAACGATCTCACACCATGAAACGAACAACCGCTTTGATCCTCCTGACGGCTTTCGTCGCATCACTTTCAATTGCTGCGACACTCCCCACATTACGACCGGGCTGGCAATGGTTACTGCCTGTCGCACAAGCGCAAAGGATTCAACCGACAACGCGCCGAAAAGTCACTGCGCCGCTCGAAGATTTTGATGTGCGTGCCAATTTGAAGCGAGATTTACCTGCTCCGCCTGAAACTTCAGCCAATCAAACCAGGACTCGTCAAACTGAGCGTATTCAGGAAACGCATTTATCCAACGAACCGCCGAAGACAAATATCAAATGGAGTTCATTAACCGGAACACCGAGCCGCGTTGACAATTTAGCCGAGCCGCTCACACAAGCTTCTGAAGACGATGCCGATGTCGTCAGTCGCCGCTTCCTGAAACAAAATCGTGGAGTTTTCCGAATGGAAGATTCCGAAGTGCAGAACCTGAAATTATCGCGCCGTGATCGCACAAATCATAACGGAATTTCACATCTGAGCTACGATCAAAATGTTGCCGGAACGCCTGTCTTTCAAGGACGAATGCAAATACATGTTGATCGCAGCGGCGCAGTCATCGCCACCAGCGGAGAACTAATTCCACAGGCTGAAAGCGTCATTAATCGTACGCAGCCGAGCGTCAATCAGGCGCAGGCTTTGAATGCTGCACTGGAATTTTCCGGCGCGGATCAAAGTTTCGTTCTGGCGATTCAAAGCAAACTTGAAGCGCGATTGGTTTACTTTCCGCTCGCGGCGGATGCTTTGCGCCTCGGCTGGGAATTCACAATTTGGATGCCGGACACGCCGGATGTCTATCTCGTGATTGTAGACGCCGAGCGCAGTTCCTTGCTCTTTCGTCACAATTACACCAGCTACGAAAACCCGCACGGACTGGTTTTCGCCGGAGACAGTCCGCGCCCCGATGCGCCGCACATCAGCGACAATCCACCCATCGTTGAGCGTCAGGATTTGCCTTTCAAAGCGGGAAGTTTTTTGAGTCAAGCGATTTTTCCCGAAGGCGACAAACACCTTGATTGGTGGGCTGGGTTGACTGCCAATTCTTTGATTAGTAATAACGCTGATGCGCATCTGGATCGTTCGCCCTCAGATAATATTGCCGATGAACCGCTCGTCAGTGCGCCCGCTAGTAATTTCTCGTTCCCTTTGGATTTCAGCAAAGCGCCAACTGATTCCGATAATCAAAAGGCAGCACAGGCGAACCTGTTTTATTGGACGAATCGCTATCACGATATTTTGTATGCCTTCGGTTTCACAGAATCGGCGGGCAATTTTCAAACCAATAATTTTGGACTTGGCGGAGCTGGTAATGATGCCGTTCAGGCTGATGCACAAGACGGCAGTGGAACGAACAATGCGAATTTTTCAACTCCACCCGATGGACGCGCCGGACGCATGCAAATGTACCTCTGGAATTCCAGCGGAACCAATCTTGACGGAGATTTCGATCAGGGCGTCATTCTGCATGAATTGACCCACGGCCTGACGAATCGGCTGGTCGGCAACGGCTCCGGCTTAACCGGAAATCAATCACGCGGCATGGGCGAAGGCTGGTCAGATTATTTTGGATTGGCGCTACTGCGCAAAGAATCGGATGAGGTAGATGGTTCATACGGAGTCGGTCAATACGTGCGTGGAAACTATGCAATTGGCATTCGTCGTTATCCCTACAGCACCAGCAAAGCGGTGAATCCTCTGACATTCGCAGGCATCGCGCTCAACACCGAAGTTCATCGCATCGGCGAAATCTGGTGCAATACCTTGTGGGAAATGCGCGCTTCACTCATCAAAAAATATGGCTTTGCGGAAGGTCAGCGACAGAGCCTTCAGTTAGTGGTAGACGGATTAAAACTGACGCCCAACGGGCCAGGATTCATCGAAGCCCGCGATGCCATCCTGCTCGCGGATCGCGTCAACAACAACGGCGCCAATCAATGTTTATTGTGGCAAGCTTTTTCTAAGCGCGGTCTTGGATATTTGGCTTCTTCGCTCGGAGCCGATGACCTCACTCCGGTAGAATCATTTGACGTTCCGCCCACTTGCAGCGATGCCGGAATTCTCAGCGTCAATAAACGAAATTATTTATCCGGCGAAACCATCAAAATAAATATCGCAGACCGCAACGCAGGCAATGCGATTCAAGTGCTTGTCACCAGTTCTGCGTCAGGCGATTCTGAAACTTTGACGATTCCCGTTGAGAGCAATTTCCCCGGCAGTTTCAAAAGTCAAATTCGGATTGCTTTTGGCAAAACCGTTACCAACGATGGGATTTTACAAGCTTCTGTCGAAGCGGGCGATCAAATTAAAATTAGTTATCAGGACACGAATACAGGTGCTGGCGCGTCGTCATTCATCACGACTGACGCCTTTCTGACCCGTGAAAAAATTATCTGGCAGGACAATGTCGAGAGCGGCAATCAAGGCTGGATTGCGACTGGCAACTGGAATATTGTCGCTTCGCAAGCGGCTTCCGCCACGCATAGCTGGACAGATTCTCCATCTGGAAATTATTTACCGAATACCGATACTTCCATCACGACACCACTGTTGGATTGCACCAATTTAAGCGAAATCACTTTGCACTTTTCACAGCGATACAACACCGAAGGCAATTTTGATTTTGCGACGGTTGAGTCTTCCAACGACGACGGCAATACCTGGAATCGTGCCGCTGCTTTCAGTGGCAGCAGCAACGGCTTCATTCAAACCGAAGTCAAATTAGACGCGCTCGCAGGCAAACAAAATGCACGAATTCGCTTCCGCCTGAAGACTGATCCGAACGATCATTTTGATGGATGGTATGTGGATGATATTCGAATTTCCGGTCGCAGCGCGAATGCCTCCATCATCAAGCCAAACGATCAACAGGCTCCGATTATCACCGCGATTTCTCCCGCATTTGGCGCACCAGCCGGAGGAATGAGCGTCACAATTACCGGCGCAAATTTCGGGACTTCACCGGAGACTACAGTGAGCTTCGATGGCGTTGCAGCCAATAATATCAAGGTCATCAGCAACTCCTTATTGACGGCAACAGCTCCGACGCACACTGCGGGAGCGGTTTCAGTCCGCGTCAAAAATGCCTACGGCGAAGCAACTCTCGCCAACGGCTTCACCTATTTCGTACCCGGATCAACGGCTCCGCCACTGACCATTTCACAGATTTTTCCGAACACTGCTTCAACGCGCGGTGGAGCGATTATTTCAATTGTCGGATCAAATTTCACGCCGGAAACTTCTGTCAAATTTGGCACGACGCAAGTCATCTCAACTTTCGTGAGCGCTTCGTTGCTCCGTGCCGTCGTGCCAGTTGCCGGAGCCGCCGGAACAGTCGCTGTCAGCGCCTTTAATACCAATTTTTCATCTTCATTGCTGAATGCGTTTACTTATACCAATCCGACGCCACCAGGTATTCTGGTCACAACTCCGACGCCCGGATTCAATGTTTTCACCAGCGGAGTTTTAGCCATCAACTGGGCTTCCCGTGATAACCATACCATCGTCAAACATCGCGTTTCGCTGCTGCGCGATCAATCGCTGATGGCAGAGCTGGCGACCGAACTTTCAGGTGAAGTGCAATCGTTGAATTACGTCGTACCCACTTCGATGATGGTGGCTGATAACTACCGCATCCGCGTCGTCGCCACTGACGATGAGGGCGCAGAATCTGAGGCATTTTCAGGCTTTTTCTCAATTTCCCGGGCGTGGCAAAGCACTACCTCGATGCCTCAAGCCACGATGAAGGCGGCGGCGGTTGCTGATAAAAATTATCTTTATTTTGTTGGCGGACAAACTGCGTCATCTGTCACAACTGCGACGAATGCGCTCCGCAAATTTGATCCTTCGACAAATTTATGGTCAACACTTTCGCCAATGCCGATGCCCTTGACTGGCCTTGATAGCGTCTTTTTAAAAGGTAAAATTTATATCCCTGGCGGCAACAATAATGGAACGGTAGTCGCCACTAATTACGTTTATGACGTAGCTTCAGATGCCTGGGCGGTGGTCGCTAATAATCCGACTGCGCTTTCCAGCTACGCCTGCGCCAGCGATCCTGCCGCTGGAATTATGTACGTCACAGGCGGATCGAATTCCGCCATCAGCCCCACTGTCAATGTCCGCAGCTTTGATGTGAATACAAATCTGTGGACAAGTTATCCCACGATGAAAACTGCGCGTTACGCGCATCGTGCGGCATTAATCGCAGGTAAGCTTTACGTCGCCGGAGGATTCGGCATCGCCGGTGGATTATCGAATTGTGAAGTCTTTGATTTTGCGACGCAAACCTGGAGCAATATCGCCCCGCTCAATCGCGCCCGCGCTTACGCCAGCAGCACGGTGTATCAGGATGCTTTCGGCAATCCTTATTGGCTAATAATTGGAGGCGAAGACGCTTCAACGCGCACGACCATTGGCTCGGCTGAGGTTTATGACGTTCGCAATGATCGTTGGATCGCGCTGGATGAATCATTCACACTCAACACCATTCGGACGCAATCCAGCGGTGCAGCAATTGGAAACTTATTTTACGTGCTGGGTGGAGGAACCGGATCAGCGACGCAACCAACTGCCAGTTCAACCGTCGAACGAATTCAACTGCCGCTCAATCTAAGCAGCGCAGGAGCGCCACCAACGCTCGCCGTTCCGGCTGCACAATTAGCCGTCGCCGGGGCTGAATTACAATTTTCAGTGCTTGCGAATGATTTAGGCTCGAAAGTTCCACTGGCGATAACTGTCTCGAATTTACCTGCGGGAGCCAGTTTTGAGACGACTACGATTACGAATAATGCCACGCGGGGCCAATTTCGATGGACTCCGAATACGAGTGACACGGGGAAAAATATCACGTTGCTTTTCAAAGCTTCCGACGGAAATCTGAACGAAACCAAAAGCGTGACCGTCAGCGTTGTCAAAGCTTCAGCTCTCGGCGTCGTCAATGCCGCCCACTATCGTGGCGGTTCCCTGCCTTCGGATTCAATCGCTTCGGCCTTTGGTACGGATCTTTCACTGCGCACGGAAGCGGCTCCTTCGTTGCCACTGCCAAATGAATTAGCGGGAACACAAGTCATGGTAAATGGCATCGCCGCGCAGTTATTATACGTCTCGCCGACACAAGTAAATTTCGTCATGCCGTCATCATTGGAGTCAGGTCCGGCGACGATTCTTATCAAATGCCCGAACGGAAATTATGCGCTGGCGATTTCAACGATAGCCGTCTCAACTCCGTCATTGTTCACTACCAATGCAGCGGGCAGCGGAGATGCGGCAGCGCAGGCGACTTCAGATGGCGTCGCGTATACGCCTGCCCCATTTGATGTCACAGTGAATGGCAAATCCAATTATTTAATTTTATTCGGAACAGGATTTCGTCATGCGGCGGCGGCAAATCCTGCCGACGAAAACGGTGTAGCCGAATCTGTCAAAGTCACCATTGACGGTCAGGACGCAAAGGTTTTGTATTGCGGGGCGCAAGGATTTTACGTGGGATTAGATCAGCTCAACATCGAAATTCCAGCGACGATCAAGGCAGGAGCGCGGCGCGTTGAAGTAATTGTGACCTTAAATGGAATCGAAGCAAATCGCGTCACGATCAGCCTTAAATAGCAACCACATTGCTCCCGCACTTCGTCGTCAACTGACAGTTTTTCCCCCTGCCGTACTACTTGTCGAGTATCAGACCCTTTCATCAAAGAACTGCCAGCTTTGACCTCATCAGCCACCTTCTCTCAGGTCTTATTAATCCTTCATGAAATTCATGACAAACCACTGTGAAATGAGTCCCAACCCCTACTATTCAAACTATAACTCATTACAAAAAAGCCACTTAGAGCAGATTTAAATTAAATATACGGTAAAAATGTAGAACGGCTGTATCTTCTTTGCAGAATAAATGCCGTCATCGGCCTGATTTCGACCCGGCGGGTCGCCTGAAGGTAGGCAGGTCGTTGATGGCCTGCAAGAGCGTCCCGTCGGGACGCGATGATTTCGCCGCTCGGTAACAGGCCGTCAACCTGCCTATGCTCAGACAATTGCCCGAACAAGATCAGACGTTCTTTGTCGTAATACGAACGCCACATCGCGGTTTCGAGGCGTGCTACTTCCTTTGTGTCAAACTCGCGCAGGCTTGAACGTACCGGGCGATATAAATCGTAAAGAACCCCACCGACCCCCATCATCAGTAACAGGCTGATGATGTACCAACGAATTTTTGAGCGTTGACGAACAGGAATTACAAGGTGGTTGATTGGCATGTGACTTCCTCCTGATTACATAACATTTTACGTGTCAGGGGAAGCCATTGGATTTCAGATAGGAAAATTTATGACGGTTTTAGAATTATCCCTTCGGAGCGTAATATCCGCGCCGATGACGAATTTTGATTTCTTTTTCTTTAAACTTCGGGACTTTGATTTCCAGCTTGCGGAAGCCACCATCGTTGGCTTCATTGGTCGGCTCGTAAGCCAACAAATATTGCTGACGCATGTCCGTCTCAAGTTGCGCGAAGGCACTGTCTAAATCGCGGCGACTGTTTGGAAAAACAACTCGTCCCCCAGTCGCATCAGTCAGTTTTTTCAGCATCCCTTCGTCTACGCCATTGCCCATAAATGTCCCGCCGCTGGCAGGATCACCAATCCCAATCGCATAAATTACGACTTCCGCTTTCAAGGCTTCAGTGATGGCATCATTAAGTTTCATGCGGCTGGTCGTGTCTACGCCATCGGTCAATAAGACAATGGTTTTGCGTCCGGCTTCTTTCGCCAATAAGTCCGCACAGGCGGCGATCACGGAATCATAAATCGAAGTGCCGCCCGCTCTGGAATTTCCATTGATGCCGGGGGTCGCTCCGCCATAAACGCCAACCGGAGGCGGCTTGGTATACGAGACCTCTTCCAGCCCATTGCGCAGGCGATTTTTATTGGAAGTTAAATCCTGAATGAGCGTCGCTTCGCCTTCAAACTTGATAACTGCCGCTGTGTCTTTTCCGCTCTTGAGAACGGCTTCAACGAAGTGTCCACCAGCCTCTTTCAGTTGCGGCAACACGTATTGTTCACTGCCGCTGACATCAATCATAATCGCTATCGTTAGCGGTAAATCGAATTCTTTTTTGAAAGTGAAAATTTCCTGTGGCTTGCCGTCTTCGAAGACTTTGACATCTTCAGCTTTGAGGTCGTTCACGTACCTACCTGTTTTTTCATTCACCGTAAAAAGTACGTTGACGAGGCGCGTTCCGACTTTCAGAACCTGCTCTGCTTCTTCTTTTTTGGCTGGCGGCTTCGGGTCAGTTTTCTGCTGTGTTTTGGGCGGCTGTTGCGTTTGCGCGAAGCTGTTGAAAGCTACCGTCAACCCGATCACCATCACCGTAATTCCAACTATAATTATTGATTTTGGTAAAGCTTTCATGGATGCCTCGTATCTTTCCTATGCAGAAACACGCACAAAGTAATGTGTGCCGCCACTCGCCCTTACTGCGGGCTTCTGCAATACAAATGCTAATTAACCTTGCCGCCTGAAGAATTAGCGAGAGTGTCCGGTGGATCAGCCGGATAGCCCTTGCGGGTTCTGATCCGCAAATCTTTTTTACCGGGTAACTTCACTTCAATGTCACGCATCTTGCCGTTGTAATTGTCGTTCGACGGTTCGTAAACGATCATATATTGAGAACGTAATTCTTTATCAATCACTGAGAAGCCTTTTTCCAGCTCCATCACAGTTCCAGTGAAAAATGATCTGCCGCCTGTTTCTTCCGCCAGCCGTTTCAAATATTTATCTTCCGAACTGTCCACCTGACCAGCCTGGACACCAAAAAAACCTGACGCTTTATTACTAATGGCGAAAATAACGGTTTCCGTTTTCAAAGCAATATTAATCGCCTGTTCCAGCGTATGTTCGCTGGCAGTATCTTCTCCATCGGTAATCAAAACAATCACGCGACGATGCCCGGATTCGCCTTTCATTTTTTCTTCGCAAATACTGTACACAGCATCGTACAGCCGTGTTTCGCCATACGCCTTCACTTTATCAATCGCCTTCGAGAGCAAATCTATCCGGTTCGTAAAGTCCTGTTGCAGCTCAACATCGGAGTTGAAGGACAAAAATAAAGCTTTATCTTTTTGAATTCTCAGGACTGTCTGAAGAAAAGAAACTGCCGCATCGCGCTGAAATTTAAGTTTCGGCTTGACGCTGTTGGAGGTGTCCATCAGAAGCGCAATGTCCAATGGCAAATCGCTCTGCGCCTTGAACGAGACAATTTCTAATTGCTTAACCTTGTCTTCGTAAACCTCAAAATCTTCTTTTTTCAGATCCACGACGAAGCGCTGCCCTTTGTCAATTACAGCGATTGGCAGGCGCACGTTAGTCGTAATAATTTTTTGCGTTTGCTGGTCATCAGCTTTCGGAGTTTTTTCCTGTTTTGGTTTAGAAACTGGTGGAACAGATTGAGCGAAAACCATGGTAGCGAATAAGCTCAGTGCGATTAGTAACGATGGGTAAATAAAGCGAGGCGAGTTCATGATTAAGTACTTCTCCTGAGATAATTTTTTTGAGCCTCAATTATAGGGCTTCAGAGCTTTTCTCGCAAAAGTAACATCTTGGGGTTTGGGTCTTTGAACTTTGGTCTTTAGGCGATCTCGCAAGAGGATTAGCTCCGATGAAAATCGCCTGAGAGTCAATCTGCTGATTACGCCAAGTCTTTTTCATCACCAACCCAAAGACCAAAGCCCCAAAACCAAAGACCTAATTCAAAATTATTCCTTATAAAACAAACTGATTTTTTGCTTTCTAACCCCACCGTATTTGAATTTGATGTCCGGGATAATTTTCCCGCGCAGCTCGTAATCTTTTGTGAATAATCGCTTGTAACCAACTGCTTCAAAATCTGAATCCTTCAAACTAAACCACGAAGGCCCGACTTCGGAATCCCAAAACACTAATGTTCCACCCGGCAAAGTTTTCAACTTCTCTAAATTTTTCTCATGATCGTTCGTCAAATCGGAGCGGTCATTCACATCCGCATCAAACAGGACACACATGTAAGTATGGCTCCACACTAATTTTTTGATCGGTCGTCTATCGTTTGCCTCGTACCATTTATACGCATCGGTAATCGCCCACGCATCGCGCACCCAAATCAAACCATCCATGTAAACAACACAGGTCAAAGCTGAGATGCCGATGACTACGCTGGCGGTTGCCACGCGCAGTGGATAAGTAAATCTTTTCATCGAATCCGCAATTGTATTCCAACCAACTAATGCAATAATCGCCATCGCCGAAGACACACAAACCATGTAACGCGGATAGCCCGCATCGCCTAAAATCCCCAGCGTCCGAAAGGTCGCGTGCAGCAGGAACAAAAGCAAAAAGGAAGAGGTCACTGTGCCCATGTCACGACGTTTGAGCAGTAAGCCCAAGCCCAATAAAAACGGGACTACCATTAACGGCCCGACCATTTCCGGCAGGCGCAGGAAATACATGTAAAACGGTTCGCTGCCGTAAATGCCTTCGTTCCATTCACGCGGCCAGTTATGCATAATCCAGAGCGGGTCTTTCGTGATAATAAATGCCGTTGCCCACCAGATAATTCCGCCGGAAGCCAACAACAACGAAGCCAGAATTCGCCGTGAAAATTGATGCGAAACGCGCTTGTCAAATAAAATCCAGACACCCCACAAAATCCCGTGGAAGAATCCTTCGGGTCGCGCCATCAACATTAACGAAGCGACAAACATCCCCAGCTTGACCCGTCCGCGCAGATGCAAACGCAACGCAATGACAAAAACTAATCCGTAAATCGGCTCGGTTAGTAAATCAGGGTAAAGTGCAAAAAATGAAGGCTGGAGAAAAATAAACAGGACTGCCAACCACGAGCGTTCGAGCTTCAAATCACGCGCTAATTTATAGGTTTGCCATGCCGTGAAAAGTCCGATAGTGACACTGAATAATCGGGCTGCCTGATAACCAATGAGCGCAGGAAATCCGTACAAAAAAGTAAAAAGCGGACGCGCCCACACGCCAACGAACATGTACGGATATTTCCAGCCCCAGCGCGCAAACAAAAAATGAAAGCCGCTGTCCTGTTGGAACCCATCGTCGTAAACGTAGACAAGGGTGAGTCCAACGAGGGCAAAAATACTGAGTAAAATAAGTGCTTTGGTGCGTGGTTGTAGTGAGTCCATCGGTTTGCAGTTCGCAGTAATTAGTTCGCAGTTCGCAGTCGCTGCAAAATGATCTTACTGCGAACCGCAAACTTCTTCTACTGCGAACGACAAAAAGGCTGCCCTGAAAGCCCGGAGTGCACTTTCAGAACAGCCTTTTTGTTGGGTTGTCCGCGCGGCGGCGGCTGGTAAATTGAGAAATTTTATTTCGCAGCAGGAGCAGGGGCAGCAGTTTTCGTATCTGCCTCCTCAGTCAACATGACTCCCTGTCCACGCGGTACAGTCCCTTTGGCTACAGCGACAATTTGCTTAACTTCACCATCTTCACTCACATTAAAATCCATGTCACCATCTGTATCCGTAGAACGATCAGCATGCACCGTAAAAGAGTTTGTCGTCAGATCAGTGATCGAATAAGTATATCCGCTCACGGTCTTGCCTTCTGCATAATTCCTACCCAATAGATCGGCAGTAATCAAATCGCTTAAACTCGCAAATTTACGCTTCGTTGAATAAAAAGCTGCCTGATTTTTATGAATTTGCTGCAACGTTTGGATAGCCGCAGTTTGCCGTCCCTGCTTCAAAAAAGTCAATAATTTCGGAATCGCCACAGCAGCCATAATTCCAATGATCGAAATGACGATCAACAATTCAATTAACGAAAAACCTTGCGAACGGCGTGAGCGTTGGCTTGATCTCATGGTTTGTGTTCTCCTTGCTCGAAACGAGCGAAATAAGCTCTTGAATCTGAAAACGCGCAGCTTTTGCGCAACTACAAAATAATACCAAATTTTCAAACGCCGGAATCGTGAGCTTGTTCCAATTTAACTAAAGAGCGAATAGGTCGCAATCCTCAAATCTCAATTTCAATTTCTTCATTTTTTTCGCGGACTTTGAAATATTGCCTTAACGCAATCCATAAGACTACGGCGGACAGCAATAACCACAGCGAAGCCCAAATAACTGCCGGAATCAACGTCAATTTTTGCATGTTCATCGCATCGCTGGCTTCCCGTGTCGTCGCCGACAATTCAAACAAAACTCTTAAATCATACAATGCATTCAAACAACATTGCACAGCCAGAAAATTCAGAAAAAAATGAGCAACACGCGGACTGGCAAAAAATCCGATCAATCCTAACACGGCAACGATAATCAGTCCGACAATCCATCCAAAAAAGCCCTTCATAAACAGGAAGGTCAGTCCCAGCATCAGAAAAGCGACGAAAAAAATTACGCCCCTCGCATACTTGCTATTGCGTCCGAACAGTAATAATAACGCGCCAAAAATCGTACTGGTCAGGTATCCGGCGCTGGCGATGATGATCGAAAACCCGCCGCGCGAGAAGGTTAATCCACTGGTGTCAGAATAAATCCTGATTTCCTGCACTTCACCAAAAGTAGCGATTGCCGCCAGCGCGTGTCCACCTTCGTGAATAAATGTCACAAATAATTTGAATGGATAGAGAATATTATCTGCGACGGGCAGAAATGAAATAACAATACTGACAGCGGTCGCCATTAATAAATACTTCAAAGCGTAGCGGTCTTCATCCATAAGCGTATTTAGCCATTGATGGTGGTACGTGTGCAAGTGAGTGACACAAACTGAAAGTTTATGCCACGCTTCTTTTTCCTGCACTCGTCCGAAAAATCTGACACTATGGCTGATAGAAAAATCTTACTTACGCCATAAACGCAATAAAATAAAGACTTCAGATTATTCCGAACTTCTGGCACAGCACTTGTAATACATCTCTTCGCGGGTTACTGGTGAGCGATAAATTCAGCGCGACGACCTAAGATCGCAAGCTGGTGGCCCGCACCAATTTCGGAGGTACTGCTATGATCGCCAACTTTATTACATTGTTCAGAGTCATTCTCGCGTTCGCTTCGGTTGGGTTGTTCGGACGTAGCTTACGAGCCAATATTGCCGCGTTGATTTTGTTGACACTTTCCATCGCGCTCGACGCCGTAGACGGTTGGGTAGCTCGCCGCTTCAATTGCGCCAGCGACATCGGAGCCGCTTTCGACATCGCCGCAGATCGCATCATTGAAAATGTTTTCTGGATTTATTTTGCGACGGTTGGATTGGTTTCATTCTGGATTCCGGCGATTGTGATTGCGCGTGGTTGCCTGACGGATTTTCTTCGTGCGGTAGCTTTCACGCAGGGGCAAAACGCCTTCGGGGAAAAATCCATGATGGAAACGTGGTGGGGAAAATTATTAGTCGGTTCCCGCGCCAGCCGTGCCGCCTACGGCTTCGTGAAATTTGCCGCCTTTCTATTGCTCGGATTAATGCGAAGCCTCCCGTCCGCGCCGGGATTGCCAGTTGATAAAATTGTTTTGGAATGGCTGGTAAATGCGTTGCCCGTCACAGCATTTGTGACCGTTATTACTGCTGTAGTTTTGTGCCTGATGCGCGGAATCCCTGTGATTATTGAGGGATTGCGATATTTCAGTGCAGTCGCTCCGGCTTCACGTTTGCGGGCGCTTTGATCTATTTGTTTTAATTACGCGGGAGAAATTTATATGTGCTTATCAACTGGCGATATTGTATTAATTGTTCTTTTTTGGTTCATTCTCGTTCCGCTTGGAGTCGTTGGAATTATCACTCTCCCCATTTATCTTGTCATAAAATGGTGCGGAAATAATTTTGATACTGACAACTCAAATTCGCTTCCTTCTATTCTAAAAACTATTGAAGAAAGACCAGCGAAATAAAATTATGACTACTCCAATCGCAGCCATCTTCGACGTAGACGGAACCATCCTCGCGGGTGATTCCATGGAAGTTCGTTTTGTGAAATATCTGTGGCAATACGGCGAATTGCAGGCGCGGGATTTTCTGCGCTTATTCAAAGGAATGTTTCAGACGAATGGTCAGTCAAAGCTCTTTGCAAACAAAGCGTATTTGAAAAATAAAAACCTTGAGCGTTATCAACTGCTGGCGCGGGATTGCTTCGAGCAAACGATCAAGCCGAATTTATTGCCGCTGGCGCTTGATCGCATGCGGTGGCATCAGGAGCAAGGGCATTGCGTAGTCTTATTGTCAGGCTCACTTGAATTATTGGTCGAACCGCTCGCTCATCACGTTCATGCCTGTTCGCATCTCGGCGCAAAATTGCAAAGCGACGGAAAAATATTGCTTGGAAAAATTGCTGGAGAGCATCCATACGACGAAGCCAAAGTGAGTACATTTCAAGCCTTGAATCAATTCAGAAAATTCGATTTGTCGCGCTCGTTCGCCTATGGCAATCACTACACGGATCGCCATTTATTGAGCCTGGTCGGAAACCCAGTCGCTACGAATCCTGATCGCAAATTGCGCAATATCGCCAATGAAAATGGATGGATGATTGAAGAATTCAAAAACAATGCAGAAACACGCACGAAGTAAGTGTGTGCGCCCTTACTGCGTGCGGGCTTCTGCAAAATACCCCAAAGTTATTTTATGCTCGAACTTGATCGCACAATTCCAACCAATCAAATTGTAGGCAAAGGCTTTATTAACAGTGTCCTCAGCCATTTCAATCTGACAGATCGCCTGACGGCTGCCTACACAATTCTTGTTGGATTGCTGCTTGCAATCAGTGCAAACCCGATTCAAAAGCGCGGGAAATTATTAGCCATACATACAGGAATTCTATTGATGGTTACTGCGCTCGCATATTTTCGCCATCATCCGAAAACTCCGATTTTGCGGTTCCTCAGCCATTGGTATCCGCTTGGATTGTCGGCGTTTTTCTTTGAAGAAATTCACAGCATCGTTCACATCATTCACGAGCGCTGGTTCGATGCGTATTTAATTAATTTTGATTTCGCCATGTTCGGAGCGCATCCGACGGTGTGGTTCGAGCAATACATCAGCTACGGTCTGACGGAGACGATGAACTTTTTTTACTTCGCGTATTGGCCACTGATTCCGGCGCTCGCGTTGTTGTTATGGCTGCGTACAAAGGAACAATTTTCAAGCTATGTTTTCGCCCTTTGTTTATCGTACTACTGTTGCTATCTCGTCTTTATTTTCTTTCCCATCGAAGGGCCGTATCACACGCTACGACAATTGCAGTCAATAAACACAATGCCCGGAGGCCTCTTCACACACTTGGTTGACCTCGTAGAAAAACATGGTCGCATTCACGGCGGAGCCTTCCCTTCCGCACACATCGCCGGTTCCGTCGTGTCAACCATTGCGGCATTCCGCTACTCACGAAAGCCCGGAATCATCGTTTTAATTTTAGCGTTGGGAGTTTGCGCGGCGACCGTGTATGGCAGGTATCACTACGCAGTGGATATTTGGGGAGGAATTTTTGTGGCGCTTTTTGGTTGGTGGGCTACCAGAAAATTTTCCAAAGTAACCTGACGTTTGCCCTCACAACAAACGCCAGATCACTGCGGGGGAAAGTATACAAGGCAGAAGCCCGACTGTTAAGGAGGGCATCATCCGCGAGGATACGCCCTTCTTAACAGTTGGGCTTCTGCCCCGGAATTTACTAATTCGCTGGAATAATCGTTTCCAGATTACCTTCAGCAACGTTCGTACCGCCGTTAGCTTTCAGGAATTGCGGTTCACGAATTCCGCCGACATAGGAAGCTAACGTGTTTTCGCGGAAAATGTTGCCGATTGAAAACTGGCTGATGGCAATCGCATAGCCAAAACGTGCGATATGGTTATTGTAAACCACATCTCCACGTGGGCCATCAGTGCCTGCGGCTGGCGCTGGATTGTAGCAAATTCCGAGCAAGCTGTTGGCGGGAGTAGGTCCACCAACCACGAGGTTTTCAAAAATGCGATTTCCGTATGAAATGCCGCCGCGCACGAAGATTCCAAGATTCACGGAGCTAATCGTATTGCCTTGAATGAAAGCTGCACGGGCATTAATGAGAACAATCCCCATTTCGCTGGGGCCGCCACTCGGAGCCAGATCCGTGCCAAGAATTGATAAATCGCGGACGTTCACATTGGTGGAATTCATCACTCTAACGTTCATTTGGAATCCAGTGATACGACCATTTTTAATGGTAACCCCGTTCGCGCCTTCAACGCCGATACCGATGCCTGCGCCTCTGGCCGCAGCCGTCAGCACATGACCGTTGAGATCAAGCGTTACGCCGGAAGCAGTGATCCGAAGCGGTTCCGTGCTGGTAATGTCGCGTAATAAAACATACGAGCCAGGCTCGTTGATGACGGTGCTACGGACAATCGGACGATCACCTGAACGACCGCCCCAATCGTCACTGGCAAAAGCGAGAGTTGAACAGGCTGCGACGCTCAGCAGTATGAATAAAGAAATTGAGAGATGACGGGTCAATGCTTTGATTTGAGATTGCATGGGTTCCTCCAAAAAATTGTTACGAGTTGATAGACACACTTCGACCAACAGCGCTGGTCTTGATTATTGAGTTGTCTTTGGAACTTACGTGAAGTAGCTCGACACGTATAACGCGAGATGCTTTGGGTTTATTCCCGAAGTACAAAAAATTTTAGAATTAACCTTGAGGAGACAGATTATGAGTAACAAAATATTGATTAAAATTATCGCAACATTTCTGATGTGCAGCCTCAGCATTAGTGCGGTACTGGCGCAGCAAGTAAAAAAAGCCGAGGCTAAAAAAATTGCTGAATACAAAAGCAAAGTCGTCGAATGGGGCATTAACAAACAGGTTTCCGTCAAACTTTTTTCAGGTGAAAAAATCGAAGGCCGCCTGACTGAGATCAATGATCAGAAAGTAACCATCCAATTTGCGCAGAATGGGCAGGTGAAAAATCAGGAAATCCAATATGAAGAGATGAAAAAGATTTCCGCGAAGATTAACGGCGGCAAGGTCGCAGGGTATACTGCTCTCGTTGTACTGGCAGGCGTCGGTGCAGTGTTTACAATTCTGATCGCTGTCGTGGCAGCTAATGGATGGGATTAATAATTAAGTAAGGAAAATCATAATGAGAAAAATTCTTTCAGTAATCTTATGTTTCACGATGATCGGTGGAGCGCCAACGCTTGCCAAACCAAAGCAATCCAAAGAAGAAAAGCTTAAATCGCAAGTTGTTAGTCTGGGCGTCAACAAAGCAGTCGGAGTAATATTAAGTTCCGGGGAATTGGTTACTGGTCGCATCACCGAGATCAAAGATACTGCGTTCACTGTAGAGACGTTGAAAGAGGGGAAAACAGCGAACCGCGAAATTCGCTTCAATGAAGTGAATAAGCTCTCCGCCAAAGCCCTGCAAAAATCAGGAAAATTCCCCGGCAAACTCTCGACTGGACTAATTATCGGTGGAGTCATTTTCGCAGTGGTAGTCGCTACGGCAGTGATTAAGAATCAGAAATGATAACCGCAAAATCTGACTACTGTTATTGAAGCCTCTGGCAAATCGCTGGAGGCTTTGTTTTTTGAGCTGAGCGCCTTGACAGGTGCAACCTTCAGCCTGCATATTCCACACGGTTCTACATTTCCCGATAAAATTATTTATGGATATTTCACCAAAAGCCGTTGCGCAAAATCTTATAGCAGTTTGCGAATGAGTGCGACCGGGACAGTACGGCTGGCGGTAGCGAGCTGGTTCTCGCCCCACAGCCGACCAACTCGCTACCGCTCGCCGCATCCACTTGAAAACCGCTATAAGTTTCGTCTTCAGCCAGGGTTGTAAAAATGGAATAGAGCAGGCTTTGCGAAGCGCAAAAGCCTGTCGCAACCCTGGCTGGATTGCGCTACTCATTCAATGCCATTCTTCCGCATTGTTTATCCGCTTAACGCTGCTTCCCATTGTTGATAAAGCTCCTGCAAATCTTTTTCCACTTGCTGATACTGTTTATTCGCTGCCACTAAACGAACGTGATCGCGGGCAATCTCATCCGTAACCATCAATACAAAAAGCCCTTCCTTCGCCGCTTCAGTTTCCTGAATTTTTACTTCTAATTACTCTGTGAAGTAACACCGTTCATAACTACTACCTTTCGCTGAAAGCAATCGCGGGCACAGCTCTAGCTGCCCCTCGCCATTGCGTGAGTGATGAAACCGGAGAAGCGTTGAGGTGTTGAGAAAACGGCAGAGGATTCTATTCATCGTGAGGCTTGTTCAGATTGGCTCGTGAGAAAAGAACGCAATTCATGACCAACGCAGGTCTCTGAAACAGGTCATGAAAATGGGGAAAATGGCAGTGAAGAAAGGGCTTATTCTATGCTTGCATTTATGGCTTGTCGGTCTCTTCACCACCAAACGAAATTCAATGCATCGCTTGCCGAAACTGCGGCAATAAAAATTACAAATTGTTGATTGGATCAACGCGGGCATCATGAAATGGACGCCCTTTTCTTGTCAAGTTAGTATCCCATTAAGAAACTACAATTCGGCAATTTACTACACAGCGCACCGATGAAAAGTGTGTCACCAGTTATTCATTTTCAATCTCCAACACCATCCCCGCCTTTTTCAATCGCTCCACCAGTACATCACCCAATCCCGTCGCAGGAGTCAAAATTCCGCCGCGCTTTTCTCCGCCGGGTAATTCATCCGTATTCACCGCCAAGCTCAACGCCGCTTCGCACAAAAATTTCACCGTCGCACGATTGCCGGGGTCGCCCTGATCTTTGATGACGCCGCGCACCTGGCGTCCGTCTTCGGCGATGCCTAATAATTCGCAGCGAAACCAGCCTTCGTTCATCGTTTTTTCGGAAGGTCCTTGACCCGGTGACGGCAACATGGATTTCAAAAAAGGACGCAGCGGAGAAGCCATCGCCAGTTCAAATATTGAAGTTCCAGCCGAGAGTCCAGCAGCAGGCATCCAACCCAAAGCGCCATTAAATTTTGAATACTCCTGATAAGCAAAATCCGCGCCGTAATCCTCTTCCCATTGTGCAAACAAAGCGTTACTGCGACGGACTACTCGCGTGTTGATCTGCCCCATAATAAAAGGCCCAACCCACGCTCCGAGGTCAGCATCGTACTGCGGCGAAGTCGGGTCTTGATGTTCACGGGGGTCTTGCTTAGAAGGTTCTGGATTCAGTAAAAAAGGGTTTTGCGCCTGCTGCACATAACCGCCTTCGTACTGATTAAACGCGGTCGCCAGCGTTCCGCCATTCACGCCGCCAGCCATTTGAAAATAGGCTTTTACTTTTTTGCACGAAACTCCTAACGTTTGCTGCATATATCGCGCCACTAAGAACGTTCCCAAATCCGACGGAATCGAATCGAAGCCACAAAAAGGAATGATCCGCG
>JAYVRW010000057.1:0-7884 GCA_043775925.1 Blastocatellia bacterium | reverse complement strand
TACCAAATCGCTACCGCTCATCGTACTGTACCGAATATTATCTTTTCCGCACCGGAATAATTAAATTTGAAATCAAAACTCCGGCGACTAATGCCATGGCGACTAATAACATTTTGAAAGCAGTTTCGACGCCGGGAACGACTTGTTTGTCGAGCAGGGAAGCGAAACTGCGAAAGCCGACACTGCCGGGGACAAGCAGGAAAATTCCCGGAGCCAGCGTTACTGTAGACGGTCGTTTCAGTGTATGCGAATAAATCCGGCTGGCGAGTCCCACCATTAATGCGCCCAGAAATGGTCCCAGCTCTGGACCGAAATAGGTAGAGCCGAGGCGACTGGAAATTACCGCTAATCCGCAGACTAAAAGTATCCAGAAAAAATCTTTGACCTGAGCCGCAAGCAGGACAGCCAATGATAATGGGGCGATGATGAGCGCAATGATTTCTGTCCAGTCGGGCAGAGCTAGGGGATCGCCAATGATTGAAGCGCCAAAAATCATCGCCGAAATTTGGCGTCCGAGCGCGACGCCGAAGCCCATGCCGAAAAATACGATTAACGCGCCGATGAAACGCGAAGTCCCCGAAACTAAATTTCGCGCCGATAATTCCGTCATTGCAATCGTCAAAGAATAACCCGGAAGCAGAACAATCAAGCCCGCCAGCGTCACATTGAAAACGGAAAACGGGCCGAACTTAACTGAAAGCGCAGCAGCAAGGACGGAGGCAGAAAAAGCGGCGACGGGATCAACCACTTTGCCGAGTCCTTCATATTTATTTGCCCAATAGGAAAGCGTTCCAATCATGAATCCAATGATGGCGGCGACGATAATTTCTCTCAGTCCGCCACCTAAAAATCTGGAAGCCGCCGCCGAAGTCAGCGTGT
The DNA here is from genome assembly GCA_043775925.1 of Blastocatellia bacterium. Lineage (GTDB taxonomy): Bacteria > Acidobacteriota > Blastocatellia > RBC074 > RBC074 > JAFDVL01. The sequence continues at coordinate 7,005 of JAYVRW010000057.1, read as the reverse complement.
AGGCAAGCAGCGTGACGACGGCTGGGAAATCAGGCGACTGGTCAATTTCCTCAAGCTGTTTTGAACCATCTGCCAGTGTTAACTGGCGATGGATGACTTTGGAAATAACCTCATCCGCATCAACCAGCTTGCCCAGATTGATGCCGCCGGGTTCCGTGCGAATCAGGTAAGTGCGTTGGTGTTCTAATTCTCCAAACCCGCAATAAATCGAAGTCGTCGCGGCAAAGAACTGTGCTTTCAGGTTGAGGCTGGTCGCTACCTGTTCCAGCAATTCTTCCAGCCGATGCGAAGCGTAGCCGTATTTATGCAGGGCTTTGCCAAGTCGCAAAATAAAGTTGATCGCTTCATTGGCGGAATTGTCGGAAAGATTTGCTTCGTTAGGATTCATATTAAAAAGCAATAAGACAAAAGCAAGGCAACGTAGACAGGATTAACAGAATTTACAAGATGAGCAGGAGAGATCAGTAAATATTACGTCTTCGTTAATCCTGTCCAGCTTGTCAATCCTGTCTATAGCTGTCTGAATCAAAGGTTTTATCATTGCTGGCGAGCGTTGTGAAGTTTGCCAGAATTGTACGCAGTCGGTATCATCGGTTCGGTGGTCAAGTCTGAAATCGCAACGAATAAATTTGGTCAATTATGCAACATCATAAATTACATGAAATCCATGAAGAACAAGTCACCGATCTTTTTTCGCGTCGCTTTTTTACCGGAGAAAATATCACGATGGCGTTTCTTCATTTGAAAGCCGGATGTGTTGTTCCGCTGCATCATCACGAGAGTGAACAGTTCAGCTATGTCGTCTCCGGTTGTTTTCGTTTTCAAATCGGGAACGAAGAAGTGATCGTAAAATCTGGTGAGTTGGTGCAGATTCCGCCTAATGTGCCGCATTCAGCCGTCGCCGTTGAAGATACGCACGGCATTGATGTCTTCAGCCCGATTCGCCGCGACTGGATTGACGGATCAGACGATTATTTGCGAAAATGAAGATGAAAGTTCATTTGTCCCTGCCCTTGCGAAAATATTCTCGTTCGTTATCATCAACGCGCAAACAACTACCTGAGAAGTAATAGCATCTCAACATTTGCAAAGCATCCCCGCTGTACTATTCGAGAAGGAGATTCGATGAAGAAAAATTTTATACAACAAGGCATCAATCAGGCGCTGGCGCTAATTTTAATTGTGCTGCCCGTAGCTTCCATTATGAATACGCCAACTCTGGCGCAAACGCAGGTCAAAGCGCAGCAAAGTTGTGCGACTCCGCAGCAGGATGTGGATTTAGGGCGGCAGGCGGCAGGCGAAGCGGAAAAGCAATTTCAAATGCTGACCGATGCGAGAGCGCAGGACTACTTAAACCGTTTGGGGCAAAGTCTGGCGCAGTATGCTCCGGGCGAACGGTTCCAGTACAGTTTTAAATTACTGAATGTTGCTGAAATCAATGCCTTCGCTTTGCCCGGTGGTTTTACTTACGTGAATCGCGGAACTATTGAAGCTGCCAAAAGCGAGGCTGAATTGGCTGGAGTGATGGCGCATGAGATTTCACATGTTGCATTACGCCACGGAACTGCGAATGTGTGTAAAGCGCAACGTTATCAGGGAATTGCAGGTATTGTTGGTGCAGTTTTAGGGAACGGAGTGGCTGGCACACTTGGCGGTGCAGCCGCGAACGTTTTTGCTGGTGGATTGTTAATGAAAAACAGCCGTGCCTTTGAAACAGATGCCGATGTCCTCGGTTCGCAAATTATGGCGCGCGCTGGATACGACCCGAATGCCATGGCAGATTTTTTTGAGACGTTGCGCGGGGAGCAAACGAAAGAACCGGGGAAACTGGAAAAATGGTTCAGCGATCATCCGCAGCCGGCGGATCGTGAAGCGAAAATTCGCACCGAAGCGCAGTCAATCGGCTCACGCGGATCGAATCGTGAAGTCGGAGGATTTGCGGAAGTGAAACGGATGTTGCAGGGCTTGCCAAAAGCTCCTGCGGCGCAACAGGCAGCGCAGCAAGGCGGGCAACAAGGTAGCCAAACTGCTACGGGACGGGTCGCCGCACCTTCAACGACGCTCAAGGTCTACACGCAACAGTCGAATTCATATTCTATTTCCTATCCTGATAACTGGCAGATTGCGCCGAATAATTCCGGTATCGGCGCCACATTATATCCGACGGGTGGCGCAGGACAGGAAGGCATTGTTTACGGTGTCTTGATTGATTCCTATAAACCCTCGAATCAGCAGAATATTGACCCGCGTACTCGACGTGCGCGTCCGGCATCCTTTGAAAATACGACGAAGATGGTCATTGATAGCACTTTGCAAGGAAATACTTACTTAAAAGTAATTAGTGGCCCGACCAAATCCACTAACGTTAGTGGACGCCTTGCCTACTCAACCACGATGGAAGGTCGTTCGCCGATCACGAATCGCAATGAACGCGCCGTCCTGTTTAATATGCAGCTCAATAATGGTGATTCACTGAATGTAATTTTTGTGACGCCCTCGGATGATTTTGGCAATTATCAGAATCTCTTCCGTCGGATGCTGCAATCTATGCGAATCAATAACTAAAGGTTGTTTTTCAGATAAAAAGTCGCCTACCTGAGCAGCGCAATTCGTGCCACTCAGGTAGGCGAAACTGCGCTATTGGCCTCACTTTCCTCAACATCCATGCTAAGATACTGCCTGTCGTGAATCCACGAGCATTTTTTCGCTCAAGTAACAATTGAATCCCAACTCAGACTTATGAATAAATCACTCAAGATTTTCCTGTTGGTTTCCTGCACGATCATTTCAATTACTGCATTCGTTTTTGCGCAACACGGCCCCGGCTCTAAAAATCCGTTGGAAGGCAAAGCTGAAGCTATCGCTGCGGGCAAAAGTACCTACGATGGAATGTGCGCGGGTTGTCATGGCTCCAAAGGCGATGGCGGACGCGGTCCTGCGCTGAACAAAGGTACCTTCAAGCGCGGCAATGAAGATGCGCAGCTTTTTGATGTCGTCAAAAATGGCGTCAGCGGGACGGCGATGCCTGCGATGGGACTCAAGGACGATGAAGTCTGGCAGGTCGTTAGCTTTTTGCGTGCGATGAGCGGCGGGAGTGCGGAAAAAATTACGGGCAATGTCGTGGCGGGTGAAGCTGTTTTTAAGCAGAGTTGTGCGGGTTGTCACATGGTCAATGGGCAGGGGAGCCGCTACGCGAATAACCTTTCGACGATTGGAAATTTGAGCGTTGATGAACTGAAAAATCGGATCCTGAAACCAGGTTCGGGTGAAGGCTACACGCCGAGTTTTGTGGAAGTGAAAACGAAGGATGGCAAAATAATTAAGGGCTTGCGACGCAATGAGGACTCGTTCTCGCTGGCACTGTTCGGGCGCGATGACGAATATTATTTGCTAAAGAAAAAAGACCTCTCGGAAATCAAATACGCTGAAAAATCAATCATGCCTGCGGACTTCGGCAAGCGGTTGAATGCCGAAGAAATGGACAATTTAATTACGTATTTGAAATCACTGAAATCGCCGGATTTACAAAAGTCTGCGCTGACTCCGATCAAGGGTGGCGTCAGTTTTGACCGCATTGTTAATTCCAAAAAAGAACCGCAGAACTGGTTTACCTACTTCGGCGATTATCAGGGGCAACATTATTCGTTGCTCAAGCAAATTAATCTGAGCAACGTCGCGCAAGTGCAAACCGCGTGGACTTTTCAACCGCAGGGCGGAGGAGGCATGCAGGCTTCGCCGCTGGTCGTTGACGGAATTATGTACGTCACAGCTTCGTCGAATTTCGCCTACGCGTTGGATGCTGCGACAGGCAAAACTTTGTGGACGTATAAATATCAGGCGAAAGACCCGAAAAATCACGACGTGCAGGGAAATCCGAATCGCGGCTTTGCGATGTTGGATGACCGATTGTTTATGTGTTCTGGCGACGCGCATTTGATCGCGCTGGATGCAAAAACCGGAACCGAACTTTGGAAAACCGAAATGGCTTCGGCAGCAGATGGATATTTTTCTTATATGGCTCCGCTGGCGATCAAGGATAAAATTATTGCCGGACACGGCGGCGGAGAATACGGCGTACGCGGATTCGTTGACGCCTATGATCCTGCGACCGGCAAGCGGCTTTGGCGTTTTTATACAATTCCAGGGCCGGGCGAATTCGGTAATGAAACGTGGGCGGGAGAGAGTTGGAAAAACGGCGCAGGTCCGACGTGGACAACGGGAACGTACGATCCTGAAACGGATACAGTCTTTTGGGCGGTTGGAAATCCCGGCCCTGATTTGAACGGCGATCAGCGCAAAGGCGATAATTTATTTGCCTGTTCGGTGGTTGCGCTTGATCCGAAAACAGGAAAGCGCAAATGGCATTTTCAATTCACACCGCATGACCTTTTTGATTGGGATGCAAACGAGACGCCGATGCTCGTGGATCTGATGTGGAAAGGGAAAATGCGCAAGGTGATGCTGCACGCCAATCGCAATGCTTTTTTCTACGTGCTGGATCGTGAAACTGGGGAATTTTTATTCGGAACACCGTTTGCGCGGCAAAATTGGGCAAAGAGCTTGGACGAAAAAGGCAGGCCGATTTTAGAAGGCAAAACGCCGAGTTATGAAGGTACGCTGGTGTATCCAAATTTAGCCGGAGCTACAAATTGGCAATCGCCATCGTATGATTCTGACAGCGGATATTTCGTTTTCACCTACAAAGAGCAAGGTCACATTTACGTCAAAGAAGATCAAAAATTTGAATTAGGAAAATCGTTTTGGGGCGGCAAATTCTTCCCGCCCGGTGAAAAAGATTGGGGCGGAGTAATGGCACTTGATCCGGCGACGGGGAAGAAAATGTGGGATTATAAATTGAACGCCGGAGGACTGGGGAATGGATTGATTGCCACAGCAGGCGGCGTGACATTTGCAACGACGACGGACGGCTATGTTTTAGGCTTAAATACGAAAACCGGAAAGTTGCTCTGGAAAACCCAAACCGGAGGCGACCCGCACGCTTCACCGATTAGTTATGCGGTGAATGGAAGGCAGTTTGTGGCGTGTTCGATGGGCGGGATATTATTTAGTTGGGCTTTGCCGGAAGTCGAGTAACGAACATTGAGCGGGGAACCATTATCCACGAAGAACACGAAGGGACACGAAGCAGGAAAAATGTCTATGCAATTAGTTGAAAAAATGTCTTGAAAAGTTAATTCGGTTTTTGGTTTTTCTTCGTGTCCCTTCGTGTTCTTCGTGGATCAATTCTTATTGCATAAATTGTCTAGCTGTGGCGATATTCATTCGAGGTTGACATGACAAAGCGAATTCTATTTCTTGCAATTTTGGGAATCTGCATTTCCTCAGTTTTCTGGCAAGCGAAAACCGATGCAGTCCAGAACGTTGATTTTCTTCGAGATATTCAACCAATTTTCAAAGCCAATTGCGAACGCTGTCACGGCGCAAAAATATCGCAATCCGATTTACGACTTGATGAAAAAAACTTCGCCTTAAAAGTCATCACACCTGGCAACAGCAAGGCTTCACGTTTAATGCAACGAATTCTAGGTGAAGGCGGCGAAGCCCGAATGCCGATGGGCGGCGAGCCGTTGAAGCCGGAAGAAGTTGAGTTGATTCGCCGTTGGATTGATCAGGAAGGGATTGGGAACAAGGGAGTCGGGAGCAGCCTCGAAACCCGAAACTCAAAACCCGAAACCACTTCCCATTGGTCATTTATTAAGCCTGTTCGTCCGGCAATTCCTCAAGTGAAAAACAAAGCCTGGGTGAAAAATCCGATTGATAATTTTGTCTTGGCGAAGTTGGAACAGAATGGACTGACGCCTTCGCCGGAAGCCTCGAAGACACAACTCATTCGTCGCGTCAGCCTTGATTTGACGGGACTGCCTCCGACGATTTCGGAAGTCGAAAAATTTGTTGCCGACACTTCGCCGGATGCATACGAAAAATTGGTGGATCGGTTGCTTGCTTCGCCGCATTACGGTGAGCAATGGGGGCGGCACTGGTTGGATGTAGCGCGGTATGCCGATACGAATGGCTTTGAAAAAGATCAGGCACGCACGATTTGGCCCTATCGTGATTGGGTCATCAAAGCCTTCAATCAAAATATGCCGTTCGATCAATTCACGATTGAACAGCTTGCCGGGGATTTGTTGCCGAACTCAACACTTGACCAAAAAATTGCGACGGGATTTTTGCGTAATTCGATGCGCAACGAAGAGGGGTCAGTGTATCCCGAACAATTTCGCGTCGAAGGTTTGATTGATCGCGTAGATACGATGGGCAAGGCTTTTCTTGGCTTAACGGTGAATTGTGCGCAATGCCACACGCACAAATTCGATCCGATCAAGCACGACGAATATTATAAATTTTATGCGTTTTTTAATTCTGACGAAGAGCCGTATGTAGAAGTTCCGAGTCAGGAAGTCATCGCCAAACGCGCCGCTCTCAAAGATAAAATCCGCAAAATTGAAGATGATTTGTTAGGGCAGGATTCCGGTTTGCCAGAGCGTTTGCAAGCGTGGGAATCGCAGGCGCACAAATACGAAAACAAATGGGAAGTCCTGAAAATTGACAGCTTTTATTCATCGCGGGCGAAAATCGAAGAGTACTGCGACGATGGTTCGGTACGCGTTGAATCGTATCGTTATGGTGACGCTTCGTTTTCGGTCAAAGCAAAAACGAACCTGAAAAATATTACCGGATTTCGCTTGGAGTTGTTGACCGATCCAACTTTGCGCCGCAACGGGCCGGGCGTTTCCAATGATGGAACGCTTTCATTATCTGAATTTGCGGTCGAAGCAGGCAATGGAGAAAAAACAGAAAAAATAATTTTCAGTCAGGCGCAGGCGGATTTTGAGCGTCCCGATTCTCCGATAAAAAATGCGTTGGATGGCGATACAAAAACCGGATGGAACAGCGATGCGGGGCCGGGCAAACGCAATCAGGATCGCAAAATTGTTTTCACCGCGAAAGCTCCGATTGGTTTTGATGGCGGCACAAATTTGA
>JAYVRW010000056.1:0-30531 GCA_043775925.1 Blastocatellia bacterium | reverse complement strand
GTACCGTTCGCTCCGACGACGCTCTCAAAATTCATTGCTGGGGTAAACTTACGGTTGTCTTCTTAATTTTACTTTTGAACCCCTGATTCACATTTATGGTAGTGAGTTTGATGATTCTGTTCGAGTCTCCCGAACGGAAAATCTATACGACCAGCAGTTAGGTACAGCATTAATAGATACCCCAAGTGTCCAGCAACACTGGAACACCTCGAATCCATACGCTCCCGTTTATCAAAATTGTTATTATCAATGGAATGAATATAATTATTCGTATGATTACATCTGTGACCCACCATACACAGAGTATGACAGTACAACTGACTATCGAGGTAACTTGACGAATGTGAAACAGTATTCTGATGCTCAGAATTATGGCAGTGATACGAACGCCATGGTGGAATTACGCAATTACGATATTTGTGGAAATATGCGTATTTCCTCTACGTCGTGCTGTGAGCAGACGAGTTTTAATTATACTTCCAATACGGCATACACTTGGCCTTCATCGGTGACTAGCGGTTCTGCCACTGATCCGACGAAGCAGAATACTTCCAGTACCATTTTTGATTTCAATACGGGTTTAGTCACTTCATCGACCGATGCCAATTCTAGAACTTCTACCATTATCTACAACACTGCGACGCTACTTCCAACGTTTGAATATTCACCAACGGGAAGTTATGCCTATCACGAGTATTATGAAGACGCGATGATTGTCGTAGATTTTATTTATCAGCTAAATACGAACGGATCAAATTGGTCAAATCGTGTAGATAAGTATCTAGATGGGCAAGGGAGAGTTGGAGCCGAAATTGGCTTTACGATTGGGTCAACTGGCTACGAAATGGATGTAGTAGATTCGGTTTATGATCAATGGGGGCGCATGAAAAAACAGACCCGCCCCTACCGTCGTAATGCGAATTGGGTCAATGTAGATACTCCACAATTTACGACATACAATTACGATTCTCAAGATCGTGTAGTCAGCGTAGTGGGAGATGATGGTAGTACTACATATCATTATTACAACGAACCCACATATCCAAGCGTAGCTACCGCCGGAGCTGGAACTACGGTTCGTGTCAAGGATGCGTGGAACCGGGAACACTGGACAAAAAGTAACGAACAAGGACAGATCATTGAGGTTATAGAGCCAGACCCGGCAGGAAACGGCGCAGTTGCAGTCAATGCCTTGAAAACAAATTATGCTTACAATACGCTGGGTAACTTAACAACTGTCACACAGGGTGCACAAACCCGTAGTTTTAAATACGATTCACTGGGACGACTAACAAATCAAAAACTCGCCGAACGCGATGCAACGCTGGATGACAATGGAAACCCTGGCAGTATCTGGAGCGACTATTTCAAATACGACAATCGTGGAAATTTAATTGAGCGACGAGATGCGCGAAGAGTCAAAACGATTTTCAATTACAATAGCGATCCGCTCAATCGACTCTATCAGGTCAGCTACGATAAATCTGCTGCTGTTGTGCCGGGTAATATTTATGACGCGGCGACGGTGACCTATAGCTATGAAACAGCAGCAGACAAAGATAAATCACGGATATTGAGTACGAGTCTCACGACGGTTAACGGTTTGCCCACAGGCTTTGGGAATGAGTCTTTTGATTACGACACGGAAGGAAGGTTAAGCAGCCTAACGCAGAGTTACGGCAACAGTCGTAACGTTACAACCAGCTACACGTTTGATTCACTGGATCGTGTCAGTCAGGTTTCCTATCCTGCGCAAAATGGACAAGTCGGTAACCCGATCCGCAATGTCGTACCAACTTACGACATTGCCAGCCGTTTGAATACGCTGACTTACAATGGTGCAGCGATGGCAACGAATCCAGTCTACAATGCATCAAGTCAGACAATCAGTTTAGACCTTGGGAATACCCGTCAGGAGCAATACACTTTTGATCCACAGACGGGATTGTTGACGAGTCAGAAAGTAGTAACCCCAACGCTTGTTCCAACGAGTCCTAATTATAGCGCAGTGGATGTGGAGTATAATTATACGCTCACGAACACCACGGGGAATGCAGGGGCGAAGACAGGTCAGTTGACATTTATCAAAGATAATAAAGGAACGAGCGGCAACCGCAACCGCGCCTATATCTATGACAAGTTAGGGCGGTTGTCACAGGCACAGGGCGGTTCAAGTGGAACCTTGTGGAATCAGGCATATGACTATGATCGTTACGGCAACCGTACCAGCGTTACAAAAACAGGCAATTCGGCAGGGGGAGGGGCGATTGAATCCGATGGCTTGGCAAGTGCTGCCTACAACACGGCAACGAACCGCATAACCACCGCAAATTTTGCACATGATGCCGCTGGAAATCAAACGCAGAGCAATGAAAACGGACAGGTGCAGAGCTACAAATATGACGCAGCCGGACGCTTAGCAGAAGTGTCGAATACTGCTGGCGTTCATACCAATGCCTATGGCGCGAGCAATCAGCGGTTGCAGGTGACGGAAGTTGGAGCTTATAGCAATACGACGCTGTATGCGTGGGATGGCGGAAATGTCAATGCGGAATTCAATGGCGTCGGCAGCGGAATGGCGTGGGCGAAGAGTTATGTCTATCTTGGTGGCAGGTTGCTGGCAACAGAATCCGCGCTCACGACTAACACGACCGAGACGAAATATCATCACCCAGATCGCCTAGGAACTCGCTTAGTCACGAGTAGCACCGGCGCAGTGGTGAGTGAAAATATCAGCCTACCATTTGGGAACACCATCAGCGGCGAATCTAATAATCTCGCTGGCTCAGCTACTAAGAAACGCTTCACCAGTTATGATCGTAGTGACACAACGAAACTGGATTATGCGGTGAATCGGCATTATTCCTCAGCACAGGGCAGGTTCACGCAGGTTGACCCGATTGATATGGGGGCGACCCAATTAGAAGACCCGCAAAGTTTGAACCTATATGGGTATTGCAGCAATGATCCTATTAATCATACAGACCCCGATGGACTGTTTAGTTTTAAGTCTTTTTTCAAGTTTGTTAAGAAGGTGATTTCAACAGTAATTGCTGTCAGAATAGCAATCCTATCAGTCTATGCAGTTTTTACACTTGGAGCAGGTCTTACTTTATTAGGCGTTTTAAATTTAATTACAGCGAGTGCGACAGCGGTAAAAAATGTTGCTAATTTAGGAGCAAAAGGTAGCTGATTTTTTTAAAGCTGATGGCGCAAGTAGATTTTTTAATAATATGTCCAAACTCGCAGGGAAGATTGAAACAATTGGACAAATACTTCAGAATACTACGGCATTTATAAAGACTAAAGGCTATAAACATATAAAAAATATATATGATTTTACTCGAAAAACAGTTAAGCAAATAGCTGTATTATCAAAGGCAGAAAGATTAGCCGCAATACTTGATTTATTGAATATTCCAGATAATATTAAAGCCATTCGAGATGCGCGTAATCCAAATCACCCTATAGCCCAAATCGGCATAAAATCATTCCCCAATTTTTCAGCTAATAGCCCATTTAATGATACTCTTGTGACAGGGTATGGGATTCTTATCAAAGTTGTCCCTGCTTTGGGAAGAGGCGCTTTCTGGTCGATTGCTGTAAATATTATTAGGGCTGATGCAATATATAGTAACCATAGGGCAATTGGCGGGAAGCTCAAAACTGCTTTTAAATAATATTCCTTCTGTAAGTAAGGGGATAAATATTTCTCGGTATATTTATAGCGGTTTTCTTTCGGATGAGTAGGTATGCATAAATTGAGCCAGCCTTTACGCCCTCTACTCGTTCGGTCGGAAACTGCTATAGAATTTGAGATTGACAGTCAAGTGAATAATCTCGTCACTATTACCCTGAAAAATATTTGTGCGAGTACTTAAAATCAAAGCCCGAGTTTTCTGAGATCATTAAATATCGTACCCAGACGCTAGATATCTATGACGTATGAATTAGGGGTATAATAAATGCCTTAATATTTAAGAGTTGTAACGACTGAAAAATTATGAATATCTATTTGCATAGAATAGCATTATTAACACTTGTCACTTTGTATATGTGTGCAACCACAATTGCTGAAAACTTGCAGAAAACTATTCCAAAACTAGGGCAGTATACCAAGGAGATCGAATTCACTGCTACAATCAAGAAACCGAGCAATAGTAGTTTGAGTCTTGATCTGACTCCTGATCTCTTTGAGGTGATTGAAAATGGTAAAAGCTTGCGAGTAAATTCTATTGAGCGAGTAAGCAAGCCATTAGCAGTCATATTAGTTTTTACGGTAGGAGCTACAGGGTATGGTGGTGTATTAGAAGTTGACCGAATGGTAAATTATATATGCGGTGCGCTACGCAATTCGCTTACATTGAATGATAAATTGGCAATTATCCAAACCGATCAAGACACCACATTATTCGATTTTGATGAGCCTGAAAAAATATTAGATCGCGCTACTAATAAACTAGATGCGGCTTATGGTGATTTTGAAAAAAGGAATAAGTACTATGGGTTTTCAAATCAAAACTCAAATTACTACATTAGCCCACTAGCAATTGAATTAAATAGTAAAGGAGAATGGCAGCAAGGTATTGTTTCTTTTCATTTTTCAGGGGCAAATCAAAATCAAAATAGTCCTCAAATAATTCCTATTAACCTTGCTAGGCAAAACTATTTGGCAGAGGCATTAAAAAAAGGTATCTCTCAGTACTCACCATTACTGAGGAAAAAATATACTCCTGTAATGATAATTTGTAACACGATCTACAATTTATCTGAGTATTCAAAGATGAATCAAGATTTAATTACAAATGAAGTATTAAAAGAAAGGATTTCAGTTAGCTGGATAGGTAGCACGCAAGGGTCTTGGAGCGAGCTAGCACCGAAATCGCGGCTAGCAGTTTCTTTACAAGATACTGAGATTTATCAAAAACTTCCTGATTTAACAGGAGGGGAGAAAATAAACTCTTTGTTAATTGGTGGTGGTCCCATAAATACAACATTTCCCTATCAGTCTCACGGTAATTTCAGTGAATTTAATCGAAGTGTGAAGGACATAATAGCGAGCCAACGCGAGCAATATAGGATTATATTCTTATCGCCTGATTCAAATACTCAAAAAACAAAAAAATTTTACTTAAGGTAAACTCTAAATGGAAAGGAAAGAAACCGAAGATTATTGTTCCTCAGGTGATTCTTTAACGTAAGCTAGAATATCATTAAACCTGAGTGTCGCTACGACTGCCTGCTAGAGCTTGTTATTAACTTTGTGATCGGCGTCGCTCGTGGTTTTCTGAGCAAAATCGCAGGTTTTTAGATCGGCAACTTACTTTTGCGGTACCGCGAGTAATTTGCTCAGCGAGAAAAGTCTGCAAATTACTGATTTTATTAGTCATAGGTTAATAACAAGCTCTAGCCGTAAGTCGTGGGAACACATAGCGAAGTTTCTAGCTAAGTAGGTGAGCAAATGTTTCTCGGTATTTAGGATTCAGGAAAGCCCGTCAATATTGGACTCGAAAATTCTTTATACCGCTTTTCTTTTGCGCGAGTACTTATGATCGCAGCACGACCACGAAACTGGATTATGCGGTGAAGCAGCTTACTCTTCGGCAAATGTAGATAATTAGTTTTGAATGAATTGAATGGCAGGGCGAACATGGCAAGAGGGTAGATTAAAATCCAAGCTTGATAAGTTTTCATTATTTACTTTTTGCGCAACCATTCTTCAAAAGCCTCCAGCGTTTCATTCTGTCCTTCGCTTTGGCTGCGCGTTAAAAATTCTGTCAGAATTTTACTCGTCAAAATTGGAAAGGCGATACTGTTAGCAACTGCTTCGTAGCGTCCTTCCTGCAACTGATACATCGTCAATTTCGTTTCGTCGTAGTGCCAGAGTTCCGGTACGCCAAGTCCTTCGTAAATGTGAAATCGGGATAATGATTCGTGGTGAATGTCTACTTCTAAAACGACATCGGGCGGAGGATCAATGCGCAAGTCGAGATTGATTTTCTTGCCAATAATGCTGGCACTTTGCACATAAAAACAGGCGTCAGGTTCAGCACCCTTTAGTCCTCTTTGTTGCTTTAAAGTCGCAGAGCCGAAAAAGACTACCTTGATCCGACAGATAATTCTGATTACTCCAATCATCTGCTCAATGATATGAGCGTAGTATTCATGCTTGAATGAAAGCGTCATAATTTGCATCCTCCCTTGATCGTAGGCGATTCTTAAATTCGGAGCTTTGCCTACATCTCTGACTAAATTTTCGTACTCCTCCCAACTGATACCATGCAAAGTGAGGATGCCGTTTTCAGGCAATTTTTCGATAATTTCTAAATAATTTTCCGCGACGGCTTCAGCAATCATAAAACTTCTCCTGTTTAGGAATTGAATTGTAACAGTGAAAAGATACGCTTGTCATTAAGGTACGATGGGCGTTAAAGATTTGGTGATAGCGGAGATTTACCAGGTCGCTACGGCTCTCTGTACTGTACCTGCTCCAAACTGATATAATCATCTTTATGACTAAGGCGAAGCAACTTACTCCGAAGCCCAAATGGTTGAAAATTCGACTCAATACAGGTGGCGAATATCAACAGATCAAACACCTCATGAACGACCTGAGCCTCCACACGGTTTGCCAGGAAGCCAAATGCCCGAACATTTTTGAATGCTGGTCGAGCGGGACGGCGACGTTTATGATCGCGGGTGAAGTCTGTACGCGGCGATGTGGATTTTGCGCGGTGAGCAAAGGCGCTCCGGTCGCGCTTGACCCGGAAGAGCCGTGGCATGTCGCGCAGGCGGTCAAGAAAATGAAGGTTAAGCATGCCGTCATTACTGCCGTCAATCGTGACGATATGGAAGACGGTGGTGCGGCGCATTTCGGGCTAACGGTGCAAGCGGTGCGGGCGATGAATCCAACGGTCAAGGTTGAAGTTCTGATACCTGATTTTCAAGGGAACGAAGCTGCGCTTCAGGCAGTTCTGGATGCGCAGCCTGACGTGTTGAATCACAATACGGAAACTGTTCCGCGCCTGTATCGTCGTGTTCGTCCGCACGCGAAATATCGTGAATGGACGCTGACTTTGTTGGAAAATGCTGCCAAGCGGCGCGATTCTGAAAAACGTGGAATGTTGACGAAATCTGGCGTGATGTTGGGACTCGGTGAAAACGATGAAGAGATCGTCGAAACGATGCGCGATTTGCGTAGTGTTGACTGTGATATTTTGACACTGGGTCAATATCTGCAACCTGCCGAGAAGCGCTTGCCGGTTGAGAAATATTACACGCCGGAAGAATTCGCCCGCTTCAAGGAAATTGGCTTGGAAATGGGTTTTCGTTATGTAGAATCTGGGCCGCTAGTGCGTTCCAGCTATCACGCGCATGAGCATACAGCAGGAGTGCTTCCAGTGGCTGCGCAGATCACCGTTCCGACCAGCGTCAAGCGAGAATTACCGATTTTGAATTTGAACGTAGTATAAGAAGTTATGCCTGATCTAAATGATAAAGTTCTCCAGAATGTAGCGGGGAAGTATTTTGTAGATAAATCCTGTATTGATTGCGATGTCTGCCGCGATATTGCTGAAGCGAATTTTACTCGCTTTGATGGTGGCGGATACTCGTATGTCTATAAGCAACCAGGTTCACCCGAAGAGGAAAGCTTGTGTCAGGAAGCTCTGGAATGTTGTCCGGTTGAAGCGATAGGGAATTAGCGTTTCCAGACTGATCCGTCGGCGTATTCAATCCGATTGATGACGACATTTTCCTGCTCAAATTTTGAAGCATCCGTGAAGCCTTTTCCACAAACTGATTCCTGTGCTTGTTCGTCTTTGATGTTGATGACTTTGCACTTCATGGCGTTCGCAGGGAGAATGAATTTGAGCTTTTTCTTATTGCCAGCTTTGATGTCACTTTTACTGGTTACTGCGTAACGCAGCTTTAGCGTATTGTTTTCTATTCGAGGAAACAGGAAATCCCACTCAATTACTTTAAGGGTCTTGTCGGAAGTATTTTTGATTTCAACGCTGATCCATTCCGCTAAATCAATGACTCTGATGGAGGTACGCAACCGCCCTCGTGTACTTTTGTCGTCCGGCGCAATTGTACCTCTGGGAGAAGTTTGATTATAGGTAGTATTGTTACGGTTAGCCTGCGCATTGCGGCGCGCTACTTTTTCGGCTTCGGTTTGTGGAATCTCGACACTTTCAGCGGAAAAAACTGAGGACTGACGATCAAGCAAAGGGTTATAATTGCTGCCGATTTTGAAGCCGATGATTTCGATGTCAAGTTTGGCTGGTGTCGGTGTGGTTTGTGCCTTAACCTGAATTGTAAGAATTATAACAAGCAGGAAAAAGCTTACGAGAGAGCGTTGCATGCGAACATCCTTTCGTGAATTGGGGGAGATCAAAATATTAGCCAACTGATGAAGTAAGTGTACTTCAGGAAATCTCAAAATGCGAGGTAATAGAATTCGGAACTTTAGGCATCGGCAATCGTAATCAAAGCATCATATCCAAATGATCGTCGAAGGCTTGCGGTTTCCCCTCAGGTAGCTAGACAATCAAGAGCGTCATTTTTCAGGAAGTTATTTATGAAAGCTTATCAAGTTACAGGCAAACAATTAATAGGATTAGCGTTACTGACAGCATTCTTTGCCGGCACTGTCGTTGTCGCTTACGAAAAACTTGGACCAAGGTTACTAGGACGTTTCGCCGATGCCGAAGGCAATGGGGAAACCTCTCCAGTGGCAGAAATCACGGATGCTTCAGTTGCCAGTGATGAAAAGAATAACAGTGATGTCTACAAAGCCATGAGTCCTGGTGTCGTAAATATTACTTCCACTGATAACGTTCAAGATTGGTTTCAGGCCTATCAGCAACAAGGTACTGGCTCCGGCTCCATTCTGGATAAAGAAGGTCATATCCTGACGAATTATCATGTGGTACAGGGACAAAACGGAGGCTTTGCACAGGACTTGCAGGTTTCGCTGGCGAACGGGAAAAGCTACAAAGCGAAACCCATTGGTGCTGATCCTGATAACGATTTAGCTGTGATTGAAATTAAGGCTCCGCAGGAAAGCTTGAATCTTATTCCGCTTGGAAATTCCGCCGATTTGTTTGTCGGGAAAAAAGTGCTGGCGATTGGAAATCCGTTTGGATTGGATCGAACTTTGACGACCGGAGTTGTCTCCGGCTTGGCACGTCCGCTGCATTCTGAAATTACCAACAGCCTCATTGAAGGCGTCATTCAAACCGACGCGGCAATTAATCCCGGCAATTCCGGTGGCCCTTTATTGGATTCTCGCGGGCGGCTGATTGGAATCAATACCATGATTTACAGCCCGTCAGGAGGCTCAGTCGGTATCGGCTTTGCGGTTCCGGTGGACACTGCCAAACGCATCATCCCTGAAATCATCAAATATGGTTATGCACGCAAACCTGATCTTGGCATCACGCCGCCCATTCAATTGACGCAAGGTCTGTCGAACAGATTGCGCCTCTCAGTTGAAGAAGGGTTGATGATTTCCCAGGTGTATGAAAATAGTGGAGCGGAAAAAGCTGGCATTCAGGGCGGAAATCAGCCCGTGCGTTTCCGTAATCAAATCCTTTATCTGGGTGGCGACATCATCGTCGCAATTGACGGAAGACCGATGAAGACGCACGATGATTTTGAGAGTGCTATCAACAAAAAGAATATTGGCGATAAAGTCAAAGTCGAAATTGTGCGCGGGAGCAAACATTTGACTTTCGATGTCACACTGAACGAACGACCAAGAAGAGGGTAAGAAAAGTCTATCGAGTTCGTTGAGTCTATTAAGTCTATAGTCTCAATAGACGCTCTTGATTTCAAAGATTTTACAGACTCAATAGACTCAACGGACTAATACTTATGTCACAAGTTGGACAATCAGCGCCTGAAATTGATTTGCCGGATGGTGATGGAAACCGCTGGCAGCTCAGTGCATTACGCGGCAAAATTGTTGTTTTACTTTTTTATCCTGGCGACGAAACTCCTGTCTGTACGAAGCAATTGTGCAGCGTCCGCGACAACTGGGAACAGTATCAGGCGACCGGAGCCGAAGTCATCGGCATCAATTCTGATTCGGTAGCGAAGCATCAACGCTTCGCTACGAATCACGATTTGCCGCTACGATTATTGTCCGATGCCGACGGAGTTGTGACGAAAGCGTATGACATGAAATCGTTGCTGGGGACGAAACGCGGAGTCATTGTGATTGATAAAGAAGGCGTGATTCGTTATCGTAAAACAGTCATCCCAATTTTTCGTCCCGCTGATGATGAAATTCTAAACGCTATTGCTGCTATCCAAACGTAAGCCCACTCAACTGTAAGTATGACTGAAACATCTGCGCAAGCTATCCACCCTGAACTCAGCGCGTCGCATCGCCTTCAGGATTTAATTAACGAACTGAGCGTTGAATTTATTTCGATTCTTGATCTGGACGAATTGATTGAGCGCATTGCGCTCCGCATGCGCGAAGTTATTGATTATAAATTCCTCAATTTATTGTTGAATGATGAAGAGCGGCATTGTCTGGTCTGGAAAAAATCGGTGGGCTACAAACCTGAAGAGGTAGCTCGCAATCGGTTTATTCCGTTAGATCAAAGCATTGCTTCGGCGGCTTTCCGGCATGAACACACGATCATTGTCTCTGATGTCCAACAAGACCCACGCTACTTAAAGCTGGATATTGAAGGCAACGATGAGCCGCGCGGAATGATTGCAGTTCCATTGAAATTGATTCGTGAACAAAAAGTCGTCGGCATTTTGACCATTGAAAGTGCTGAGCCAAATTATTTTACACGCGAACACGAACGCATCCTCAATGTGCTGGGAAATCAGTTAGCGATTGCTTTGGAAAATGCCCGTCTCTACGACGAATTACGTGCGCGTACCGATGAAATGGATACGTTGATTGACATCGGACATGAAATCAATTCGATTCTTGATCTGGATCAGTTGCTTCATCAAATTGCGCCGTTACTGCATCGCGTGATTGCCTTCGAGACTTTATCAATTGGATTAATTGATGAAGAATCCGAAGAATTTATCTGGCACATCGAAGAAGGCTTCAATGCTCCGAGCGTTTCACAAGCCAATCGAACTTCGATTAATCAGGGCATCGTTGGACGCGCTGTACGGTTGCGTCATCCGATTATTGTTGGCGATGTTGCCAAAGACTCCGATTATCATGTGACCAAAAGCTGGGAAACCACTGCGCATCATTCTGAAGTCGCAGTACCGCTCATTCACAAAGATAATGTCATTGGTGTTATCGCGTTGGAAAGCAGTCGCGTCAATGCCTTTGGGCACGGTCAGGCGCATTTATTGGAAAGCGTTGGCAACAATCTCAGCATCGCTTTGGCGAATGCCAGACTTTACACAGAGCAGGTCGAACGCGAACAATTACTCGAACACGAAATCATGATGGCGCGGGATATTCAACGCGCCATGACACCTGATTCACCACCAACGCTGAAGCGTTTTGAGCTGGCGGCACGCCTTGAACCAGCGCTGAATTTAAGTGGAGATTTTTATGACTACATCCGTTTATCTGATCACAAGCTGGGTATTATGATTGGCGACGTAGCGGGGAAGGGCGTCCGCGCTGCGATGGGTATGGCGGCGACGCGCAGCATCACTCGATTGATGGCGCGAAGCGGATTCGGGTTAGCAAAAATGATGCGGGCGACAAATTCACGTTTGCATCGTGACCTCGGACGACAACTTTTAGTGACGATGGTTTTTGGCGTACTCAATACGGAAGCGCGAACTTTTCAATATAGCAACGCCGGTCACAATCCTCCCATTTTGATGAAAGCCGACGGCAAGTGGCGCGCTTTAAAATCCGGTGGGCTATTGCTGGGGATTTTCGATCAACAGCAATACAAGAGCGAAACGATTTATCTGCAAAAAGGCGATGTCCTGTTTTTCTATACGGATGGATTGAGCGAAGCGCATACGGCTCCACCTGAAAGGCTGGAATTCGGTGAGCGGCGTATCGTTGAAGTTATCCGCGAATATCGTAAAGAAAAAGCTTCTGTGATTGCTGATGCCGTCCTGAAAGCAGTGCATGATTTTTCAGTTGATGCGCATCAGCATGATGATTTGACGTTAGTTGTTCTAAAGACAATTTAGAAATTTTTATCTCATCTAAAAATGTAGCGCAAACTTTCCAGTTTGCTTCGTGGCATCCAAAGCGATTCAACTAAAAGAAGTAAAGTTCAAAAGCTTCTTTTTTCAATGTATTTGTTGTGACAGAAGTAAACTGAAAAGTTTGCGCTACACGGCTCTTAAACTTTCGCGTATGAAATTTAGTCAAAATATTTTTTCTATTTGGTTGCTGGGAATTTTTTCTATTACTTCCTTTGCACAGACATCAGTGCTTCCAGCCAATGTTTACAGTATCAGCGGCGCAGTCGGAGCGGGAGCTACCGCCGAACCAATCAGCATTAGCGGGCAATCTTTTACGCAGGGTTATCGTTTGACGGTTCCAGGCACGTCATCGAATATTTCTGATGCGCAGATTAGTTGGGCGAATTCTCAAGCGGTCAATGCCAGCGATAATTTGCAACTTACTTTTTGGGTGCGCAAGGTTGCTCCGTTAGACAGTCATAATATTCGCGGCTACGTCAGCTTTGAGCAAATCGCTGCGCCGAACAAGCAATCGCTTTTTACCTCGTTTCCGTGTGATGGCAATACGTGGACGAAATATATTATTCCTTTCAAATCCGCTTCGCTTTATAACGCGGGCGAAGCGCGACTGAGTTTCCAATTCGCGTTCGGGCCACAGACATTTGAAATCGGTGGTCTGAGCCTGGTGAATCTTGGAGCTACGCCGCCGCTTCCCAGCAGCGGGATTTCCGTGATTAGCGGTAATTATTCGACCTATTTTGATAACGCTGTAGGCGGCGGATCAGCGACGAATGTAACGGCGACCGGACAAAGTTTTACACAGGCGATTCAGGTGAATGTCGCAGGTACCTCAGCAAATATTTATAACGCCGGATTGAGTTGGAATAACAGCGCCAGCCTCATCAAAGATGATGTCATGTTGTTAAGCTTCTGGATGCGAAAGCTTGAACCCGCCAGCGGCTACACGCGGGCGCAGGTCGTCTTTGAGCGCAACGGCGGCGATTATGCGAAAGCGGTGTCGCTTGGTCTACCAGTTGATACGAATGAATGGCAGCAGTTTCAAGTCCCGTTCAAATCTAACGACACCTACGCGGGGAATGGCGCACATCTGGTTTTTCAATTTGCTTCAGGGCCTCAGAAATTTGAACTAGGTGGCATCACCCTCACGAATTACGGCACAAGCGTTCAGCTCAGTCAGCTTCCAGTTTCCACGTATTACCCGCAACGCGGCAATCTAAATGCTCCGTGGCGACTTGAAGCCAACAGTAGAATTGAACAAATTCGCAAAGGCGATTTAAAAGTCAACGTCGTAGATCGTAACGGCAATCCGGTGAATGGCGCGAATGTTTACGTCCAGCAAATCAATCACGCTTTTAAATTCGGCTCGGCGATTACCGCGCAATTATTGACGCAAAACAGTACCGACGCTGAAATCTATCGTTCGCGGGTATCGAGTCATTTTAATACTTCTGTGTTCGAGAATGATTTGAAATGGACTTTATGGGAATGCACTACCTGCGGAAATTCTTTTAATAAAACTAATACGCGGACGGCGATTCAATGGTTAGCCGATCACAATATTTCAGCGCGTGGGCATAATTTAATTTGGCCTTCGTGGAAGTATCTGCCGAGTGATCTGCAAGCTCTGAGCGCGAATGATTTGCAATCGAGAATTACCGCTCGCTTCAATGATGTTCTGGGGGATACTGGCATCAAAGGAAAACTGTATCAATGGGATGTTCTGAATGAACCCTATACAAATTATGACGTGCAGGGGCGGATCAGTGGAGTCAATAACGTCACTTCATCGAACGGTGTTCTGGGCAATCAGGAAATGGTGCGCTGGTTTCAACTGGCGCGACAGCTTGAACCAAATACCAAGCTTTTCATTAATGATTATGACATTTTATCCGCTGGCGGATTGAATGTGCAGCATCAGGATTATTACTACGCAGTGATTAAATATCTTTTGGATAATGGCGCTCCGGTGGATGGTGCAGGAATGCAGGGACATTTTGCCGGAGTGACATCCATTGATTTGATGCAAAGCATTATTGCGCGGTATTCACAATTAAATGTGCGGTTGGCAGTGACGGAATATGATTTCAATACGGCTGATGAAGCATTGCAGGCCGATTTTACGAGAGATTTTGTAACACTGATTTTTAGCTCTCCGAAATTCGATGACTTCCTGATGTGGGGTTTCTGGGAGCGTGCGCATTGGTTGCCGAACGGTGCGATGTACCGCGCTGACTGGTCTTCCAAGCAGGAAGCATTAGTTTGGAATGATCTGTGGTTCCGCGAATGGTGGACGAATGAAAATGGTAACTCCGACGCTACCGGAGTTTATCGAACACGCGGGTTTAAAGGCGATTATAATGTAACGGTCAACTACGCCCGATCTATAAAAACTGTCACGACGAAGTTAGACGCAAGCGGAGCAGTGACTGTCATGCTGGATATAGACAGTCGCACACGAGGCGGTGGAACTGGACGACGTGGGCCGACGGAGCGAACAGTCAATCGTTAATATCTGCAACGTAAAATGAAACAACAGTGGTAATACGAAAACTAAGATTAATCTCCTTTGGCGGTCGAATGTCGCGTGAACTGTTAGTTCGCGCAGGCTCATTAAATTTTTTTGAATATTTACGATCCAGCCCTTGACACGCATCGTGACAGGTATGCTAGATTTCACGCGTCTCAAGAAAAACAATCGTAGCCAGAAAAGTTGTGTTCAGCCCGTAAGCCAATTTTGAGACGCGTTCATTTTTATTACATCAGAGCAGTCAACAGGATTTTAGAACGGGAGTCCTTGATGGTTTCGTTAGAACAAGCGAAAACTTTGACACCATTGCTTGCGCTTAACGTGCAACGTGCAACGTGCAACGTGCAACGTATTGCGCGGCTAAGCAATTTTCATACCGTAAGTCCGCGCATCCCTCAGAAAATTCAATTCTTTTACAGACAAAATTTCTGGTCAGGCGGAGTCCGCCTGCCTTCAAAGATGTCCGTTCACTCAGGAGATAGCTATGCCATTTTCACTTCGTAAATTAACAAAACTTCAGATCGTTGCTTTTAGCTTGCTATTACTGACCGCCATCACAGGGCTGGCGACTTCTGGACGCTGGTTGCCGAAACTGAAGAGCAGTCGCACAGGTACCTTACCCGCGCTTGCTACAGTTGCACAAACTAAACAGACTGCGCCAAAGCTTGAAGTGGAACTTGTGGCATTAACTCCCACAGGTTTTGATCCAGAAAAAATATCACGACCGAAAGGCCCGTTTCTGTTAGTCGTACAAAATCGTTCAGGTTTGAATGAACTCTCTTTTCAATTCGATAAGGAAGTCGGTGCGAAACTTAAAACGGTGAAAGTTCCAGCTAAAAAAGCTTCGTGGTCAGACGTGGTTGATTTGAATCCCGGAACTTATATCATGACCGAAATTACAAACCCGAAATGGTCTCTCGAAGTTATGATTACACCACCAGAAAAATAATTAAGTAACGCCGAACTATTCAAAGAAACACGTACTCATTTGCTAAAGGAAACCTTATGTTCAATCTGCTCATTCCTTCATCGCTGCGTCTGAAAATTGGTTATGCTCTGCTGATTATTTGTGTGAGTTGTTTGTGCTGGACGCAAACTTTCGCGCAGGCATCAACAGCAGGTGGCTGGACGCCGCCAGGCATTGCGCCCGGCGCACCTGCTGGTTCTTATCCACTCAGCGGCATTGAGCAGATCAATCCATTCAATGGCGGCATGAATGTCAGTATTCCGTTGCTTCAGGTAGGTGGGCGCGGCGAAGCCGGATACACGATTCCGCTGCGGGTTAGTCCTGATCCGTGGATCGTCGAATCGCAAATGTGGTCATGGTATAACCCCTATTCCGAAGCCGATGAATATTATTGGTCACACTATGCCAGCCATAATTGGTGGAATACGCCAGGGAAACCTGGCTACGGGCCTGGAATAATGATTGTGCGTCAATCAGCCGGAAATCAATATGATAATAGCGGGATATACCATAGCAGCCTGACCAGGATAACTTTTTCTGCGCCGGATGGCACTGAATACGAATTCGTAGACCAGACATCGGGAGGTGCGCCTGGCGGCGGTGGAAATTTCCGTGGAAATATCTGGACAACCCGTGATAATGGCACCTCCGCGACTTTCATTTCTGACAGTACTTTTTATGATTTAGTTAATAGCTATGGCGGCGGGAACGCCCTCCAGTACACAGGAGCAACAGGCGATCTCTACATGAAAAACGGTGTTCGTTATCGCATCGTAGATGGCTTGGTGCAGTGGATGCGTGATCGCAATGGCAACAAATCAAGCTTTACATACGACGCCACGAAACGGATTACTAAAGCAATAGATTCTTTAAATCGAGAAGTCAATTTTGAGTATAACGTATACGAAGCTCCGTATGGATATTGCGATAGAATTTTATGGAAAGGTGCAGGTGGGCAACAGCGCATCATCCGTATCACTCGTACAAATTTGATCAATTGCTTACGCGCAGGTTCTTATTTGCAATCCTATGGACAATTATTTCCGGGACTTTCGGGGGGAGGCACTTATAACCCAGCGAATCAAGTCTCTGCGCTGGTGCTGCCGGATGGACGCAGTTATCAATTCCGCTATAACAGCTACGGTGAAATCGCACGGGTCGAACTGCCAACCGGAGGCGGAATGGAATACGATTATGACAGGGGCGATTCATCGCTGACAGCAGCAGGTGTGTACGGTTCCTACACTGCAATCGGCCCCTTCTACTATCCTGCCGATCCGCCGCGCTTAGGTATTCTTCGGCGGATGAGTGAACGGCGGGTTTACACTGATGCTGCTAACTATGTCTTGGAATCAAAAGTTATTTATGACCTGCCTGTCATCACAGGAACAGTTTATAACAACGAGGTCTCGACAGTAGTCATCCGAAATCAGGATGCCAATGGAACCCAAATCAATGCCGAAAAACATTACTTTTATAATAGTGTCTTGAGTTCACTCAGTTGGGATGACGAGTTGGGTGGACGACCCTGGCAGGAGTCTAAGGAATTTCAAACGGAAGCACTGGATGCCGGATCGAATGTTCTGCGGAGAAGCAACAATACCTGGGTAGCAGGTACATTACCAGGCGGCCCACAAGTTACCGATTTGATCACAACACTAATCGAAACAAATCAAGTTTCCAAGAAGCACTCGGATTATGACATTTACGGAAATCCGATCTCAATAGATGAGTATGATTACGGTGTAGGTACGCCTAGTACCACATTAGCGCGAAGAACAAAAACGTCTTATCTCAGCACAAACCCCGAGAACAGTATTGTTTATAATAGTCCTTACCCAGTGAATACAAGTCTACCCATGATTCACCAGCGAAGCTTATCAACAAAGGTTCAAATCTTTGCTGATGCTGCCGAAGCTATCAAAAAAGCTGAAACTATTTTCGAATATGATAAGTATACAGGAACGAATCATAATGCATTACTGAGTCGCACAAATATCAGCGGTTTTGATACGGCTTTTACTTCAACTTATACACCCAGAGGGAATGTCACAGCTTCAACCAGTTATGGTGATGCGGCTGCATTGACTGGCGCAATTTCATCCTATTCCCAATATGATATTGCAGGAAATATCGTAAAAACAATTGACGCCAACAATAATGCTACCACTTTCGATTTCAGTGATCGCTATGGCATAGCTGATGGGAACGCTCAAAATAATGATACGCTGCCTGCACCTGGTTCGACTTGGCTAGGTACACAAAGTACTTTCGCATTCAACACCAAAATCACGAACGCACTTGGTCACATTGCGTATACGCAGTTTGATTATTTTCTGGGAAAACCTGTTGATACTGAAGGCCCGAATGCTGTCAAATATAGCACTTATTATGAAGACGCATTAGACCGCCCTACGAAAAGCATTCGTGCAGTTGGGGTAACATCCGTTGTCAATCAAACGCTCATTAGTTATGACGATACGAATAAAGTTATTACTACTGCGAATGACAAGGATGGTAACGCAGATGGCTTGCTAGTTAGTAAAGCCTATTACGATGGTTTAGGAAGAACAAGGCGGAATGCTTCATTTGAAGGAGGAGGTAATTGGTCAATCGTTGAAACACAGTTCGATGCATTGGGGCGTGCCTACCGTAGTAGCAATCCGTTTCGAGCAAATGCTCCAGATGGTGCATTACCCAGCGACCCACAGTGGACAACTTCGACTTTTGACGCACTTGGACGGGGCACGTAAACTATGACACCCGATGGAGCGCATGCGGATACGCTTTATTCCGGTAATCAAATTACCTCTACCGATCAGGCGAATAAACAGCGCAAGCGCGAGACAGATGCTTTAGGAAGGTTGTGTAAAGTCTGGGAAGATCCGGCGGGTTTGAATTACCTCGCATCATACAGCTACGACATTTTAGATAATTTAACGACCGTGACGCAGGGTGCACAAACTCGTACTTTTACTTATAATTCACTGGGGCGACAATTATCTGCTGCTAATCCTGAGAGCGGCACGACAACTTACACCTATGACAGTCTTGGCAATACTCTGACTAAGACGGATGCACGTACAGCAAAAACAACTTTTGCTTATGATGCGCTCAATCGTCAAATATCTAGAACCTATTCAGGTACAACAACCGAAGGCATTAATGCTGCGAATGCAACTTCGCCTGTGTATTACAAATATGACAATCAGGCATTTCCGACAGGTGCGCCAGCAGGTTTCAATCGCGGGTTTGCCATCGGAAAATTGGTGGCTATGACTTACGGCACCAGTACAGCCAGCGATGGCAATTATTATGGTTATGATGAACTTGGTCGAGAGGTGCGAAAAACACAGCAACTCAACGGAAATAATTACCCTATTACTGCCAGCTATAATCGCGCCTCAATGATCTTAGGGCAAACTTATCCATCTGCTAGAATAACGAGCTATGGCTACAATGTAACAGGACAGCTAACGAACTTCAGCGGGAACATTGGTGATGGAACAACACGTAATTACGTTACGAGCGCGACGTACACAGCGGCTGGACAAAAAGAACGAGAAGTATATGGGACGACCACTCCGTTGTATTTGAATCTGAAATATAACAAGCGACAACAAATGGTGGATGTGCGCTTGAGTTCGACAACTGATCCAGTCAACTGGAATCGCGGAGCCTTGATTTTTTATTATGGTACAAATGCCGTCAATAGCTGGAACCCTTATGTAGACGACACAGACAATAATGGGAACCTACACCGTGCGTTCCATTATGTTCCATTGAACGACGCGAATACCAGTTCTGTCACTCCTCAGCTTGCAGATTATTTCTATGACTCACTAAATCGAATCTCCAGTTTTACCGAGGCACAAAATAACGGCTCTGCATGGAACTTAGGCGTAGATGGGCAAACTTTTAGTTACGACCAATATGGCAATCGCAAGATTACCAGCACCGTAGGTGGAGTTAATGGTTACAATCCAACTTACACAGCTACTAACAATCGGATTGCAGGGCTAACCTATGATTCAACAGGAAATATTACAAATGATGGTGTGCGAACAATGACCTATGACGCTGAGAATCATATGATTGGTTCTACCAGCGCAGGTGGTAACGGTATTTATGCTTATGACGGTAACAGTAAACGAATAAAACGCACGACTAACGGGCAGGAATGGCGGTACGTGTATGGAATGAGCGATGAACTAATTGCTGAATATCTTTCAACTGCGCCAACGACGGCTGTGAAGGAATATGGCTATCGAGAAGGGCAATTGTTGGTGGTTGCCGAAGGCAGTAATGTTCGTTGGATCGTAAAAGACCATTTAGGCAGCACACGGATGACGGCGGATAGCACAGGGTCGTTAGCAGGTATTAAGCGGCAAGATTACCTGCCATTCGGTGAAGATTTGTATGTGGGGTTACGGCGTAATGGCGCTAACGGACAATATGGCTATGAGCCGCCACTGAGTACGATCCGACAGAAATTTACGGGCTATCAGCGAGATACTGAGTCGGGCTTGGACTATGCACAGGCACGCTATATGTCAAGTATGCAGGGGCGGTTCATGAGTGTTGACCCTGAGAATGCAGGAGCTGATCCTGAAGACCCCCACAGTTGGAATGGATATGCTTATGCTCGCAGTAATCCAGGTTTATTTACTGATCCAGACGGGCGGAAATATTTAGTGTGTCCTCCTGGCGGCGGTGGTGGTTGTGAAATCATTACTGACGACAGCTTCTATCATGCAAGAAGGCAGGATGAATTAAGTGGTTTTCGCTACACTGGAAGTAGAGACTTCTTTGAACATGGTCACGTTATTTATGAGGGTAGTGACCTACAGCTTTGGGGTAGTGTGTTGCTTACCTATGAACAGATCAGTATTGATGACGATGCCAGGAAGCTCTCTTTCTACATGCGACATGAGCTTGAAAATCCTGATACTATTAGGAGGGCTGCTCGCAATGCAATAATCGGTGCACTTTTGCATGCATCTGTTCCTAAGCAAAGAGTCGGTGTAACGACTAAGAGTGCAACCAGAAGTGCCGCCTTCAACGAAGCAAAAAAGGCAAATGGTGTACCGACCTCCCAAGAACCAGTTCGTATTCTTAAACCTAACACTGATGCAGGAAAAGCAGCTGGGTTAGATAATCGAAATGTGAGAATGTATGAGTACATTAATAATAAAGGAGAGAAGGTTTGGATCCGAGAAGATAAGGCAGCTTTTTATCCCGAAGGTGGGGTAGGCGATCAGAACCCGCATTTTAATTCGGGACGTGCTGGGGAGAGCCTTCCGAATCACCATGAATGGGAGTAATAAAAGAATGTTTTTGAAAAGCCCACAAACAATAGCTCACTCAAAGCTTGATGAAAATGAGGTTATCCAAGCTGGATGGTCTCATAAATTTCTGTTGGTTGATGACAAAATTAAAGCGCACAATATTAATTGCCTTGAAGTTAGGATTGCGGGACTTGAAGATGACGATGTGCTTTATGAGCAAGCGCTTAATCTTCGGTCAGAAATTGCTGGTCAACTCTTTGACGGAAGGTTAGGTAATGCTTACCTTATCTTGGTCGAATACCAGGCACTCCCAAGAAATCGGATTAGATCGTATAAAGGATTGTTTCCATCCAAAGGACAAATAAAAAAAGGTGACTATCTTGAATTTGAATTTGAATGGGAGGGTGAAGAAACATTTTTCATCGGAATAGTTCCTATCACAAAAGATAACAGAGACGAGGTATTTGATCTTGCTAAAGATTGGTTGCGAGCATTTCTTTTAACTTCGAGTATGCAAACTCCCAATGTTTATACCCACGAGTTTTTAGAATCAATCATTAATTGCTTAGATATTAAAGGAAATATAATCATTAGCACTAAGTTGATTCCAAGAGTTTGTAGTCAAAAATTATCAATATTTAAATTTGGACTAGATCATGGCGGAGATTGGGTGAATATAAGCGCATTTCACTCTAAAGACCAGACGGAGTTATTACAGGGCGTGCTGGCAAAAGTGGTGAGCGAATCATTCTTAAATAATCAAATTGAGATTAATTGAGGAGGAACCTTATAATACCCTTTTCCTTTAGAAATTGTGCATTAGCGACTACTCCTGTCCGAATAAGGAGCAGTATCGACTTGGTTGCTAGCCACTGTAGGCGTTTGTTCTAATGGAAAAGCGTATAAGAATTTCATGATAGGAGTCTAGCTAACATACAGAGTTAGGTTAAAAAATAATAACCTTTCACTTTACAAGAGGGTGTCAGAAAATCTGTGTAAGTTGCGAGTACCCCGCCCTAAAATTTTTCGCCGTAACCATTCTTCTCAAGCTTCCAGCATTTCACTCCGCTTCCATTTCTCTGCTTTTAACTTTCACAGCTTTCGCTTGCGCCGTTGCGTTGCGTTGTTTATCATTGCGCATCATAAATTTGATTCGGAGACAAGTGCATATTTTCATGACCAAGCAATCCATCACACTCTCGGAGGCCTCCCGCTAATGCGAAGAGTTGAAGACATCCTGCGCTGTAGCTTCTGTGGCAAAAGCCAGAATGAAGTCAAGAAGCTCATTGCCGGTCCTACGGTTTATATTTGTAACGAATGTATTGATATTTGTATTGAAATCATCAGCGATGATGCGCAGAATGAAGCCGCTGCGACGACCCGTCCTTTTCTTCCCAAGCCGAACGAAATCAAAGAATTTTTAGATGAGTACGTCATTGGTCAGGATGAGACTAAAAAGAAGCTGGCAGTCGCGGTGTATCAGCACTACAAGCGCATCGAAATGGCGAAGCGGCGCGGCGATGTTGAAATTCAGAAATCAAATATTCTTTTAATTGGCCCAACGGGTACGGGGAAAACTTTACTCGCGCAAACACTCGCGCGGATGCTGAAAGTTCCGTTCACGATTGTTGATGCGACGACGCTGACCGAAGCGGGCTATGTGGGAGAAGATGTCGAAAACATCATTCTCAAGTTATTGCAGGCGGCGAACGGCGAAGTCGAATTAGCGCAACAGGGCATCATCTACATTGACGAAATTGACAAGATTTGCCGGAAAGATGAAAACCCTTCGATTACGCGGGATGTTTCCGGCGAAGGTGTGCAGCAGGCGCTGCTGAAAATTCTTGAAGGTACGATTGCCAATGTTCCGCCGCAAGGTGGACGCAAGCATCCGCATCAGGAATTTTTCCCGATTGATACGACAAATATTTTGTTTATTTGCGGCGGAGCGTTTGTTGGCTTAGAGCAAATTATTCAACGTCGCATCGGACAAAAATCTATTGGCTTCAATGCCAAAGTTCGTCAGATGATTCGCGTCGAAAAGTCAGGTGATTTATTTCAGCAGGTACAACCGGAAGACCTGATTCGCTACGGATTAATTCCAGAATTTGTCGGACGCTTGCCTGTCACAGGAACACTACACGAATTGACGGAAGAGGCGATGATTGAAATCATGACGCAGCCGAAAAATGCGCTGATTAAGCAATATCAAAAGCAATTCGAGTGGGATGGCATTAAGTTACGCTTCACGGATG
The DNA here is from genome assembly GCA_043775925.1 of Blastocatellia bacterium. Taxonomy (GTDB): domain Bacteria; phylum Acidobacteriota; class Blastocatellia; order RBC074; family RBC074; genus JAFDVL01. Next base: position 7,326 of record JAYVRW010000056.1, on the reverse strand, counting down.
ATGCGCTAAGCGTTGTGGCACGATTGGCGTGCGAACGCAAAGTTGGAGCGCGTGGCTTACGAATGATTCTTGAAGAGCTGATGCTGGATGCGATGTATTCAATGCCCGGGCAGAAAAAAGTCAAAGAAATTGTTGTAACATCAGATATGGTGCTGAATCGTAATATGATGTTCTCGCTGGAAAAAGCGGGATAACTGAAGTGAGAAGGGCGGCTCCCAGGAAACCCAACGATCCGCCTTAACTTTTTCCATCTCTCCTTCCTGATTAAAGAAATCCCGATTATACAAACCTGAATTTTGAGGTGGCTCAGCAGAGTCAGAGGAGTTAATTTTATGCAGGAATTTCTGGAATTAGCAGACAGCGCACCGGAAGATATTCTGAGTATCCCGATGGTTCCCATTCGGGACGTGGTGGTTTTTCCGCACTCCAAAACAGCTTTTGTGATTGGACGCTCGGCTTCTGTGCTGGCGCTCGAAGAGGCCTTGACCGCAGATCGTTTAATCTTCCTCGCCGCGCAGCATGATGCCACTGTCGAAGACCCGAAGCCGGAACATATTTATCCGTTCGGTACGATTGCCTTTATCACGAATTCTCTCAAAAAACCGGATGAGCCAAACATCAAAGTTTTAGTGGAAGGTCGTGACCGCGCCCGCGTGATTCGCTTTGTTGAAGAAGATGGCTATCTGCGCGCCATCGTGCGCCGCGTCCCGGTTGTTGCTGAAAATAATCGCCGCGCCCTGACGCTGGTGACTCGTGTTCACGGTTTGGTCGAGCAGTATCTCAAGCTGGCGCAGTTGCAGAACCCTGAACTGGTCTATGCTGCCTTACGTGGTGGCGATCCGGGCATTGTAGTGGATTTATTGGCACATACCTTTAAATTTTCAGTCGAAGATAAACAGGAACTGCTGGAAACAGCGTCTGTTCATGCGCGTCTGACGAGAATGGTTGAGCTGGTAGAAGTCGAAATAGAGAAACTTAACCTTGATCGAACTGTGCAGTCGCGGGTCAAACGGCAGATGGAAAAGACGCAGCGGGATTATTATCTCAACGAAAAAATCAAAGCGATTCATAAAGAGCTTGGACGCAAAGATGAATCCGCTGTTCATGATGATCTCCGCGAAAAAATCGAAGCTGCCGGAATGAGCGAAGAAGCCAAAAACAAAGCTCTGTCAGAGCTTGAAAAATTGGAACAAATGTCTTTGATGTCGCCTGAAGCGACCGTTTCGCGTAACTATATTGACTGGCTGGTTAGTGTTCCGTGGAGTAAGCAAAGTGAAGAAATCCGCGACTTGCAGCACGCCTACGATGTTCTTGAAAGCGATCATTACGGATTAGAGAAAATCAAAGATCGCATCATTGAGTATCTGGCAGTTCGTCAATTGGTTGAAAAACCGCGCGGCACGATCCTATGTTTTGTCGGGCCTCCGGGCGTTGGTAAAACTTCGCTGGGACGCTCAATTGCAAAAGCGACAGGAAGAAAATTTGTTCGTCTGGCTTTGGGCGGAGTGCGTGACGAGGCAGAAATTCGCGGTCATCGTCGCACCTACATTGGCGCGTTGCCAGGTCAAATAATTCAAATGATGAAAAAGGCTGGCACGAACAATCCGGTAGTTTTACTGGATGAAGTTGATAAGCTGGGTCACGATCATCGCGGCGATCCGTCTTCGGCTTTATTAGAAGTGCTTGATCCTGAGCAGAATCATACATTCCATGATCACTATCTGGATGTCGAATACGATTTGTCGAATGTGATGTTTATTGCCACAGCGAATGTTTTGCACACGATTCCTGTGCCTTTACAGGATCGTCTGGAAATTATTCGGCTGGCTGGTTACACCGAACGTGAAAAGCTGGCGATCGCCGAGCGTCATCTGGTGACGAAGCAATTGGATGGACACGGACTGAAAAAAGCACAAATTACTTTTGCTGAAGATGGACTGCGCACGATTATTAATTCCTACACCCGTGAAGCGGGGGTTCGTAATTTGGAACGTGAGATAGGTTCGATTTGTCGCAAAGTCGCACGACAATTTGTTTCAGGAAAAGATAAGAAATTCAGCTTCAAGGCGAATGAAATTTCCGTCAAGGAGCTTTTAGGTCCTATCCGATTCCGCCCGCAAACATTAGCGGTACGGAACGAAATTGGACTCGTGAATGGTTTGGCTTACACCGAAGCTGGCGGAGATATTTTGCACATTGAAGCCACGTTGATGCCAGGAACCGGGAAGGTAACGTTGACTGGAAAATTAGGTGAAGTCATGCAGGAATCGGCGCAGGCGGCGGTCACGTATTTGCGTTCGCGGGCTTCAGAGCTGGGGATTCCAAAAGACTTTCATAAAAATTTTGATCTGCATGTTCACGTGCCGGAAGGCGCGATTCCGAAGGACGGACCTTCGGCAGGAATCACGCTGGCGACAGCGGTAGCTTCGTCACTCACACGGATTCCGGTAAACCGCAATGTTGCCATGACGGGTGAAATTACCTTGCGGGGAAAAGTGTTGCCTATTGGTGGCTTGAAAGAAAAATTGCTTGCAGCCCATCGCGCTGGAATTACCACAATTATTGTTCCAAAAGATAACGAAAAAGACCTGGTAGATATTCCGGCTGATGTGCTGGAAACTTTTCAGTTGAATGCCGTCGAAAACATGGATGAAGTGTTACGGATTGCATTGGAACGTTTACCTGAGATGGAAATTACTGCCGCTGAATTGGAAGCGGCAATCTGGCAAACGCCAACGATTATTGATCAATCAGGGACTGGGCTAACTAGCTAAACCGAGTAAGCATGAAAATTACGAGTGCGGAATTTATGGCGAGCGCCGCGACGACGGCTTCAGTGCCGAAGGCCACAAGGCCGGAAATTGCGTTTATGGGACGCTCCAATGTTGGTAAGTCGAGTTTGATAAACAGCTTACTGGGAGTCAAAAATCTGGCGCGTACCAGCTCTTCGCCAGGTCGGACGAAGGCGTTGAATTTCTTTGCGATTAATAAAGAAATGTATTTTGTAGATTTGCCAGGGTATGGCTATGCGAAAGTATCTAAAACGGAGCGGTTTCACTGGGGGCAGTTAATTGAGAATTACCTTGCACATCGTGAGGCTCTTGTGTTATGTATCTTAATCGTTGATGCACGGCACGAGCCTTCCACGTTAGACCTTCAGATGAAATCCTGGCTACAGCACTTCGGACTTTCCTTTCTGGTGGTCAACACGAAAGTTGATAAGCTTTCATTAAAAGAGCGTCATGCTACAATGAAGCGTGCGCAGAAGGTTTTGGAGACGGATCGAATCATCCCATATTCAGCGGTCACACGTGAAGGCATTAAGCCGTTGTGGAATGAAATTAATGCTTGTTTAGCTCCAAGCGGTCACAAATCAAACTTACAGGCGATTTAGCAAACTTCACCACCAGAGAACAGGATCGTAATTGTTCTCGCATCAGTCATTCTTAGATATCGTTGGCGTTATTAACTCAACCGATTCTCAAGCTGACATTAAGTTTCTGATTAATATCACTTGTTTCAGACAAGATTCACCTAGTCCCGTTGCCGTAAGGCGCATTCCCCAAACTTTCCGGCGAAATGCAATTGATACCAAATTTTCGAGAAACTTCCCTTCAAATTTTTAACGGGAAAAGAACGTAACCAATTAAGTTACGACCACTGCCGCAGCCAATCAGCTCCGGCCAATAACACAACAACTATATGGCAGAAAAATCAGCAAAAGCTCGTGATCGTGAAATCGAAATGATTGACGACGAAGAGGCAGAGTATTTGAATGCGGATTTGCTCGACATTTCCGAACTCAAAGAAATGAGTATTTCCAAATTGACGAACATTGGTAAGGAATTGGATGTTCCCGGTGCGACCGGAATGCGCAAACAGGAATTGATCTTCAAAATCCTGCAAGCGCAGACTGAGAAATCAGGTCTCATCTTTTCTGAGGGCGTCCTTGAAACTTTACCGGACGGCTTCGGATTCCTTCGCGCTCCTGAATATAACTATTTACCGGGGCCGGACGATATTTATGTCAGCCCTTCGCAGATTCGTAAATTTGATTTACGAACTGGCGATACAATTTCAGGTCAGATTCGTCCACCGAAAGAGGGCGAGCGTTACTTTGCACTGATCAAAGTCGAAGCGATTAACTTTGAAACGCCTGATCTGGCGCGTGACAAAGTGTTCTTCGATAACCTGACGCCGCTTTATCCCGACGAACAGTTGAAAATGGAAACGACTAATCCCGATCATTTGTCGGGTCGTGTCATTGACCTGGTGACACCTATCGGCAAAGGACAGCGTGGCTTGATTGTAGCTCCGCCGCGTACTGGTAAAACAGTACTGCTGCAAACCATTGCAAATTCCATTACCGAAAATCATCCTGAAGTCACTTTGATTGTTCTGTTGATTGATGAGCGTCCTGAAGAAGTCACGGACATGCAACGTTCTGTCAACGGCGAAGTTATTTCTTCGACTTTTGATGAACCGGCCTCGCGCCACGTTCAGGTCGCGGATATGGTCATTGAAAAGGCCAAGCGTTTAGTCGAGCACGGGCGCGATGTCGTTATTTTGCTGGATTCAATCACTCGTCTGGCGCGGGCGCACAACGCCGTCGTGCCTCCGTCGGGTAAGATTCTCTCTGGCGGTGTGGATTCTAACGCTTTGCAGCGTCCTAAGCGGTTTTTTGGAGCAGCACGTAATATCGAAGAAGGCGGAAGCCTGACGATCATCGCTACGGCTCTAGTTGAAACCGGAAGCCGCATGGATGACGTCATCTTTGAAGAATTCAAAGGGACAGGTAACATGGAAATCCATCTTGATCGTAAGCTTTCTGATAAGCGTGTTTTCCCGGCGATTGATTTGCAAAAATCGGGTACCCGTAAGGAAGAGCTGTTGATTCAACGCAAAGACCTGGATCGAATCTGGGTGTTACGCCGCGTCCTGAATCCGCTTTCAAGCGTTGAGCAAATGGAACTGGTACTGGATCGTTTAGAGAAGTCTAAATCGAACGGTGATTTCCTGAATTCGATGAATTCATAAGTCCTTGATCTTTGGCTTTTGATCTTTGGTAAGGTTGTGGAAATATCTACTTTTATCAACAGGGTATGTTGTAAAGAACAGATTAGGTGGGAAGATGTTCCAAGACCAAAAGCCAAAGATCGTCCTATTTTATTTTTTCTTTTCAAGCTGCAAGACGACCTGCCTGATTTCAGCACTATCAACTGAAATTTCTTTTGAAGCTGTAATGTAGCCATCCGCGCTGGCGGTCACTACATATTTGGCGGATTCTGAGGGCAGACGAAACGCGAATTCGCCGCCATCGGCGGAGACCTTTTCCATCTTCTTGAATTTCTTTCCGTCAAGTCGCTCAATCGTGATTGAGACATTTGGTAAAGAGAATCCCGCAACATCTAATACTGCTCCTCTGATAAGAGAATACGGGTCTTCACGGCGCAGCTCGAAAGGTTTAGGAGCCTGATAAATCCCGCTGACTGTCAGCTCAACCCGCTGTCGCGTCGTTGCCGTTTTGAACCCTTTCATTTCAAAAGTCAGTGAATAACTGCCAGCCGCTAAACCTGTGAAAGTAAAATTTCCTTTGTCGTCGGATTTGACCTCATAATCGGATGGAGCTTGATCCTTATCATCCAAAGCACGAGCCTTGGCGCGATTGGCTTTGATGGTGACACCGCTGAGAGGTTTGCCGTTGTCGTCCCGAATTTTGCCTTCAATTTTTGCGGTATCCGCCAATAGCATTAAGTTGGCAAAAATTACAAAACATCCAAAAATAATAGCGCGTAAAATCATTCGCATATAAACTCCAGAAGATTAGTTATCAGTGATATTAGTCTTGCTCTGCTCATAAGTCACGATTATTGAGATGAATTCAGTTACACGAAAAGTCGGTTTCTTTCTGACCATACTCTGGATGACCGGTTGCTTTTTTACGTTGCCTGCTCAAATCAAAAAAGATCAGGACGAAGTTCTCAAGATTGACACGGATTTAGTGATGGTTGAAGCAGTAGCAATGGACAAAGCGGGAACTTATATTCGCAATCTCAAAGTGGAAGATTTTCGACTATGGGTTGATGAAAAGCCTGCCAAAATTGAATTTTTTCAGGTAACGGATGAAGTCGCACTCTCGCGTCCTTTGGCAGTCGTGTTTGCGCTGGATGTATCCGGCAGCTTGAAACCCGAAGAAGTTGCTGTGCTGCGAAAAGCGGCACTCAAATTCACTGAAGTCTTGCAAGGGGAATCCGTTTTTTCTGCCCTGGCCTTTAATTATGATGTAAAAGTTTATCAGGATTTCACTTCAGACCAGAAGAAATTAGCCAAAGCGCTGGCAAAAATGGACAGCTTTGAAGGTTCGACCAGAATTTACGATGCCTTAGACAAAGCCGTTTTGATGCTGAGCCGTCGTGCTTCTCGCGCCAGAAATAATCAACCACTACGACGGGTTGTGATTGTCATTACGGATGGATTTGATTCGTCGAGTATGATTAATACTCGTGAATTGATTCGCCGTGCCAACGCCGCTGGCGTGACGGTTTATTCGATTACATTGCCCTCATTTATTCTCTCAGCTAGTCGTGGTGCAGACCGTGTCATTACACCTCTGGATGCATCGCGGATTGTGGCAGCGACAGGTGGTCTGGATTTTTCTGCCAATGCGCGAGATTTTTCTCCGGTCTTCAAAGCGTTAGCTGAGGAAATACGCGCAAGTTATGGGTTGGCTTATTATCCTGAAATCCGTGATGGCAAGCAGCATCAAATCCGAGTGGAGGCAGTGAATCCAGCGATCAGCTTACGCGTGAATCGAACGACTTTCACTGCCCCTGCTCAGAAATGAAGACTATCGTTTAATCATCTTCGTCGTCATAATCATCGTCATCACTATCATCTGCCAAATCCAACTCAATTGGATCAAGTCCCACGACTTCTAATTTGGCTTCGCAATCATCGCATCTGACGTGATCGCCTTTGTCCATTTCTTCGTCAACATGAATATCGGAATCACATTCCGGGCAAGTAGCTAAAGGCACAGTTAATTCCTCCTGATAAAGTTTTGCGCGGCGAAAATCTAAACTACTTTCGAGTGTTTTTGCAATGGTAATTTACAAAGATAATTTATGTCAGGGGCTGAAGCTTTCTTGTCAGCGCAACGATCAGCCGGATGAATTAGTTGTCGAGCGTCAGAAAGCTCAATAAAGACGGGCGATAAAATGCTGGATACTCAATAAACGTAGGAAAAACAGGCATATTTGGCTTGCACCCCCTTATAACCTGCTGTATACTCCGCCGCGATTTAGCATAAAATAGAGTCGCTTACCA
>JAYVRW010000055.1:0-7923 GCA_043775925.1 Blastocatellia bacterium | reverse complement strand
TCGTGCGCATTCCCTTGTTTGAAAAAGGACAGGTAGCAGCGACGCGTGCCAGTTTGATTGCCGTGACAGATGTTCGCGCCGGTCACGGGTTATTTTACGATCCGGTCCCGTGGGTCTGGTTTGGGCTGGCGCTGTTAGCGCTGTCAATTTTGCTCTGGATTCCGTTTGTTCGCAGCCTGACGAAATCCATTCGCCAGATGACGAAAGCTACGGAGCAAATTGCCGAGGAAAATTTTGCAGTCCGCGTAGACGAACACCGCCACGACGAAATCGGAAGATTAGGAACCGCCATCAATCATTTGACAGAGCGGCTTTCCGGTTTCGTCACAGGGCAAAAAAGATTTCTCGGCGACATTTCGCACGAGTTAAATTCTCCACTGGCGCGGATGCAATTTGCGTTGAGTATTCTCGAAGATCGGGTTGCGCCTGAGCAGCAAAGCTATGTCGCCGATGTGTACGAAGAAGTAAACTTGATGACCAAATTAGTCAACGAATTGCTGGCGTATTCCAAAGCCGGAATGAAGCAATCAGAGGTTTTGCTCACACCGCTTGAATTACGTTCACTGGTGCAACAGGTCATCGCACGGGAGGCTCCAGGTTTTGAATCCATCCACAACAAAGTTGAGGGAGAGATCATCGTACAGGCGCAACCGGAATTATTGGCGCGAGCGTTGGCCAATATCATCAGAAACGCCATTCGGTATGCGGGAGGAATTATTACCATCTCTGCTCAGCGCCAAGGCGAACAAATTCAAATCATCTGCGCCGATAGCGGTAACGGAGTTCCTGCCAGAGACCTCGACAAACTCTTTGATCCGTTTTTTCGTCTGGAAAGTGATCGCGCCCGCAGCACCGGTGGTACGGGGCTGGGATTGGCCATTGTCAAAAGTTGCATTGAAGGTTGCGGTGGAACGGTTAGCGCGAGGAATCGTGTCCCGCACGGATTGGAAATTATTTTCAATCTGAAAAGAGGATAGAACCCCTCGCTCATCTTAAAGAACTTAGACATGATGTGGTAGATTGTTCGCACCTGAATGGGCGATAGTCCTGCATTTCAAAAACATACAATACGATTTCCTGGAGGCACGCGATGCAAAAAGCAAAATCAACGAAACCAAAAATTTATGATGCTATAGTTGTCGGTTCCGGCGCGACGGGAGGCTGGGCGGCAAAAGCTTTGACCGAACGCGGCATGACAGTTTTAGTCCTCGAAGCCGGGCGTAAGCTTGACCCTGAAAAAGATTTTCGTGAGCATACTTTTCCTTACGAAGTAAAATATCGCGGCGGACTTGCTCCGAGTTCCAAATGGGCGCCGCGTCAACCAATTCAGAGTCGCTGCTACGCCGCCAATGAATACGGGCATCATCTCTTCGTTGATGACATTGATAATCCGTACACGATGCCCTCAGATAAGCCATTTTGGTGGATTCGCGGACGGCATGTTGGTGGACGTTCGATCACGTGGGGACGGCAATCGTATCGCTATTCTGATTTTGAATTTAAAGCCGGAGAACGCGATGGCTACGATCAACCGTGGCCGATTAGTTATAAAGATTTGGAGCCGTACTATGATCAGGTCGAGGATTTTGTCGGGATCAGCGGATCGTACGAAAATCTACCGCAATTACCGGACAGCAAATTTTTGCCTGCGATGAAAATGACGTGTGGTGAGCACATTCTCAAAAATGCAGTCGAGAAAAACTTCAAAAATCGCAAAGTTATCATCGGACGCGCTGCGATCCTGACGAAATTTCATCAGGGACGCGCCGCGTGTCATTACTGCGGACACTGTGATCGTGGCTGTACGACTTCATCGTATTTCAGTTCGCCCGGTTCGACGTTGCCATCGGCAGCGGCGACGGGACGAATGGAATTACGTCCACATTCGGTTGTGCGCGAAATCCTGATTGATACGAATACAGGCAAAGCGAAAGGCGTTCGCGTCATAGATCAGCTTTCCAAAAAAGATTTTGAAATCCTTGGCAAAGTCGTCGTCCTGTGTGCCTCAACACTTGAATCTACGCGCATTATGCTCAATTCAAAATCGCGTCAGCATCCGAACGGGCTTGGTAATTCATCCGGTGTCGTCGGGCATTACCTGATGGATCATGTGTTCCCGATTGGCGTCAGCGGTATCGTGAAAGAATTGCGCGGCAAGGAATACGATTATTCAGACGGACGTGCGAATGGAATTTATGTGCCGAAATTCCGCAACGTGTTAGGGGACAAACAATCGAAATTTATTCGCGGCTACGGAATGCAGGGCAATTCTGCGATGGGCTACGATTTTCAGCGGTCGAAAGGCATCAATGGATTTGGTGGAGATTGGAAAAAACAAGTCCGCGAAGCCCCAACCGAAATCAGCTTCGGCTTAAATTGCTGGGGCGAAATGCTCGCGGATTATAAAAATCACGTGCGCATTGACGATAAAAAAGTTGATGCCTGGGGCATTCCGGCGTTGCACATTGATTGCAAACACGGCGACAACGAAAAGGCGATGATCGCGGATATGTTGGAGACGACGGCAGAGATGGCGGAATCCGCTGGCTTTGAAATCAAGTCAAAAAATACCAACGCCGCGCCGCCAGGCTTCTGCATCCACGAAGTCGGAACTGCACGCATGGGCAGCGACAAGAAAAATTCCGCGCTCAATCAATGGAATCAAACCTGGGATGTGAAAAATGTTTTCGTCACCGACGGAGCGGCCTTCACATCAGGCGGATGCTCAAATCCGACGTTGACAATGATGGCGATTACGCTCAGAGCTTGCGATCATTTGGCGGATGAATTTAAGCAAGGGAATTTGTAATCGCAAGTAGTCGGATAGTCTGAACATTCTCAACGCAAGGGGGCGAAGGGTCAAAGAGCAGCTAGAATATGGTAGCTCCTTGCCGCTTCGTCCCTTTGACTCTTTGCGGTAAAATATTTTTGCCCACCACATGATCCTGCCAATGTTAAAATCCAATCAAACCGCTTGTCTGACTCTTGTAATTCCAACTCTGACGCAATAGATTTACCATTGTATCTGATGAGGTCTTTGGCTTTGGGTCTTTGGTCTTTGGCAAGTGATTGAAATAATTCACCTTGACCAGCATCTTAATGCTCTTGTTACTTTCACCGACACCAAATTATTCGTACAAATGTCCCAAGACCAAAAGCCAATGCCCCAAGCCCTAATAAGTTAGAAATATCAATTTACCCTCGAGAAAAACATCATGGCAAAAAACGACAAAACGCATCATACCTTAAGTGAGCAGGCTGCTTTTCAACTTGCGAATGTTACGAAAACTGCGCCGCAATATGGCGCTATCACTCCGCGCTGGCTGGTTCGGTTGCTGGATTGGAAACCGCTGGAAGCCGGAACGCTGCGCGTCAATCGCGTTGTCAATGAAAAATCTGTTGACGTGATCTGCGGACAGGAAGAAACCGTCGCGTTGCCCGAAACTTTTGTCCCATATGACGAGAAGCCGCGTGAACTGACGCTGAATTCAATCTCGGCTGTGATGAATATTCATTCGCGGACTTCTGATCTGTACAGCAATCCTTACGATCAAATCAAAGAGCAATTGCGGCTCACGATTGAGACCGTCAAAGAGCGGCAGGAAAGCGAACTTATCAACAATGAAAATTATGGTTTGCTGAAAAATGTTCCGGCGTCACAACGCATTCAAACGCGCAAAGGTTCGCCAACGCCTGACGATCTGGATGACCTGATTTCCAAAGTCTGGAAAGAGCCGTCATTCTTCCTCGCGCATCCCCGCGCTATTGCCGCCTTCGAGCGCGAATGCACACGGCGCGGCGTTCCACCTCCAACGGTGACTTTGTTCGGCTCACCTTTTCTGACATGGCGCGGAATTCCGTTAGTGCCAACTGACAAATTAATGGTTGACGGACAAACTGAGCCGGCGGTCGGCAAAGGCGGAAAAACCAGCATCCTGTTATTGCGCGTCGGAGAGCAAAAACAAGGCGTAATTGGTCTGTACCAGCCCGGTCTGCCCGGCGAGCAAACGCCCGGATTATCAGTGCGATTTATGGGGCTGAACCAAAATGCTATCGGTTCCTATTTAGTTTCGTTGTACTGCTCTGCCGCTATCTTGACGGACGATGCCATCGCCGCTTTAGATCAAGTCGAAGTTGGAAATTATCATGAATACAAATACTAATTTCACGCCGGAGATGCCTGATTTTGAGCGCGATCTGAGCGGAGCTAAGCAGGCGGCGGAGGCAGGTTTGCCCGATCCTGCGACGCTGGCACGGCTTGCGACTGAGCTTTATCAGGGGATGTCATCGGGGGCATTTACCTCACAACAAATTCCGCCCATCCCAGAAGCTGCATTGTCGAGTGTGAATCTGCCTATCGCTCCACCCGCGAATTTTTCTTCGTTGGGAGCTGCGCCAAAAATCCCATCAACAGGGCAATTTTCAGAGGCTGAGTTGCAAGCCGTCGCCAACGACGTGACGAGATTTAATTCTTCGCCATCAGTCGCGCAGGTTCCCGAATTGTCTTCACCGGGAATTCCCGGAGGCTTTTCGGCAGGCGATTTTTCAACTACACCGTCGTTCTCTTTTATCGAAGAGGCACGGTCGTTATTTGCCCTGCCAACTGTTGCACCAACGACCGAAGCAGAAATGCGCGGCTTCTCGCCAAGGATGCCAGGGCATCTTCCGGCGGCGATTCCGGCGACTCCGTTGCCGAGTGTTTCGACGCCGCAAATTCCAGGCTCTGTGCCGCATCTTGGCGATGCCCGACAGGTATCGGGCTTTCCCTTTTTAGAATCGGTGAGGTCGCTTTCAGACCTGAGCTTTGCGCCGAGCTTGGCTCCGGTTGGGAACGATCCAAATTTGCCTCCGCAATCGGCGCTCTCAGTTGGATTGTTTGACGTGCAGGCAGTGCGGCGCGATTTTCCGATCTTGCAGGAAACCGTGAATGGGCGTCCTTTGATCTGGTTGGATAACGCCGCGACTACGCAGAAGCCGCAGGCGGTGATTGATCGTCTGTCGTATTTTTACGAACATGAAAATTCCAACGTGCATCGCGCTGCGCACACGCTGGCGGCACGTTCGACGGATGCTTACGACGCAGCGCGTGAAAAAGTGCGCCGCTTCCTGAACGCCGGTTCGACGCGGGAAATCGTCTTCGTTCGCGGTGCAACCGAAGGCATTAATCTGGTCGCCAAAAGCTGGGGACATCAGCATGTCAACGAAGGCGACGAGATTGTTATCACGCACCTCGAACACCACGCGAACATCGTTCCGTGGCAGATGCTCTGCGCGGAAAAAGGGGCGAAACTGCGTGTCGCTCCGGTAGATAATCACGGTCAGATTTTGTTGGATGAGTACGAAAAACTATTGGGGCCGAAAACGCGATTGGTGGCACTAGCGCAGGTTTCCAACGCGCTCGGAACTGTTACGCCTGTGCCGGAAATGGTCGAGATTGCGCATCGTTACGGCGCAAAAGTTTTGGTTGACGGAGCGCAGGCTGTGTCGCACATGAGCGTAGACGTACAGGCTTACGACTGCGATTTTTATGTTTTCTCAGGGCATAAAGTTTTCGCTCCAACCGGCATCGGCGTCGTGTACGGCAAACAGGAAGTCCTTGACGCGACACCGCCCTGGCAAGGCGGCGGCAACATGATCGTAGACGTGACGTTTGAAAAAACGGTCTATCATCCCGCGCCGTTTCGCTTTGAAGCCGGAACAGGCAGCATTGCCGATGCCGTAGGTTTGGGAGCCGCGATTGATTACCTTGATCGAATCGGGATGGTCAATGTAGCTCGCTACGAACACGATTTGCTGGTCTACGCAACCGAAGGTCTTCAGCGCATCCCCGGTCTGCACCTGATCGGCACAGCGCGTGAAAAGGCGAGCGTGCTGTCGTTCGTGCTGGATGGCTACACAACGGAAGAAGTAGGACAGGCGCTGAGCAGCGAAGGGATCGCCGTCCGCTCTGGTCATCACTGCGCCCAGCCGATTTTGCGGCGCTTCGGATTGGAAAGCACCGTGCGACCTTCGCTGGCTTTTTATAATACCTGCGAAGAAATTGATGTCCTGATTGCCGCCATCTGGAATTTGAAAAACGGCAAAAATCCTGGCGTGATTTAGCCGTTATCTACACATTGAGTGCAACTATAGCGAGAACGAAAAAGTGATAGTGATTACGCTCAGTGCCTGTGATTATTTGGCAAAGGGATTTAAGAAAGGGAGTATATAAAAGTATATAAAAGTAGGCAGATAGCCGATGAAAGGTTTTTGTATTGGCTATCTGTTTTTTTAATTTTTATTAGGATAATCAGATGTTATTACCTCACTTAAAAAGATTCAGCGCCCCTTGGCACAGCTCAAATCATCGCGTAGTAAAGACGCTAGATGAATATGTAAAGGCTCTGGATAGTTTAGAACAAGCATTCCGATTCGTAGGATTGCAACTAGAAGAGCTGATTACCGAGAAGCACGGTGATATTAGTAAGTTTTGTAATGAATTCGGTGTAAAGGATGAAAACCTTGATTATAAGATTCCAATTGAAAAATATGATGAATATCAAAACCTCTTAAGAGTTGTTGGCAAGACAGGTAAAGCCTCAGCCCTTATTTCACGAAGTTTGTTGGTTGAACTAATAAGCCAGTTCGATGTACTTTTAATTCACCTTATTCGAGATTTTATGCTTCTTAGACCAGAACGCGTAAAATTAAAGGAACCGCCAATCTCAGTTGGAAAAACAATTTCATTCAAAGACCTGGTTAGTTTCTCTAGTATTGAAGAACTTCAGGAGCGGATTTCTGATGAAGTAAATCAACAATACAATGAGACCACAGCAGAAGAGCTAAAGGATTCAATTATATCAAAAATAACAGACCAGTTGATGCGTCAGAGCCATACAGATCAAATCAAAGGAGTTGCAGAATTATTTGCTATCAAGCTACCCAATGATGGGCAAGGATTTTGGGCTGATTTTATAGAGATAACGGAGCGGCGTAATCTTTTTACCCACACTAACGGCGTTGTTTCGAAACAATATTTGGGTGTTTGTGAAAAGCATCAAGTAGTTTTCTCCAGTATACCAGCAATCGGTGATCAGCTTGAAGTTGATCAAGAATATTTTTCAAAAGCCTACAAATGTTTTTATGAAACTGGGGTTAGGTTGGCACATGAAATGTGGCGAAAAATTTTAGAAAATCAAGTCGTTGAGTCAGAAGAAAATCTTGTGGATATTACTTTGAACCTCATCAGATCTGAGCAGTATAGACTTGCCATAAAATTATGTGAGTTCGCGGCATATAAAATGGCGAAAGATTCGACCGCCGAAAACATGTTGACAAAAACACTTAATCTCGCTCAAGCCTATAAGTGGTCTGGTAATAATGAAAAATGTCGTGAAATACTTGGACAAAAGAATTGGGGGAGTAGTTATAAGTTCCAATTAGGTGAAGATGTATTACGCGATGAATATGATCGGGCTAGTTTGGTCATGAAACAATTAGGTCACGAAATAATTCCAGAAAAAAACCCAATAGATAGTGAAGAGGCTTATCGTACCTGGCCTATATTTCGAGAATTTCGAAAGACAGAACAATTCAGAGAGGCTTTTAGAGAAATTTTCAATAAAGAATTTGAAATTGTAGCGACAAAGGAAGATTGAATACGATTTCAAGAAAAAAAGGGCTGTTAAAGTTAGAAATTAAAATTATGAACATCCTAATTCCGCTTTTGATCGTCGTTGTCTTCGGAATCCTCGGATTACGAATCGCACAGGAATATCAACGCGCTGTCGTCTTTCGCCTGGGCAGATTTCAATCCATCAAAGGGCCGGGATTGTATTGGATTATTCCTCTCATTGAACGTCAGCAGATGATTGACATTCGTACTCGCACGGTTGATCTGGAACAACAGGAAACGATCACGAAAGACAGCGTGACGATTAAGGT
>JAYVRW010000054.1:0-7948 GCA_043775925.1 Blastocatellia bacterium | reverse complement strand
AAATCTGGTTATTTACGTGGAATTCATTTGGAGCGCAGGAATTGATTCGCAAGCAGGAGCCAAGCTTTGAAGCCTCGCAGGTGAATTTAACCTACTCCGCAAATTACTTTGTCAGCGGCGAACCCGTCTCTAAAATCGGGACGCACATCGGGCCGACGATAGCGTTGGCTCCGCTGGAAGAGGCTAAAAAATCGAAAATGTCCTTCCTTAAAATGGATGGGATGAATCGCCATAAAATTGACACAATCGTTGAAATTGTGGAATCGGATCCGACGATTTTGATTACGTCTGAAGAAGTCAAAACGGAACGCAAATTTTACAGTTCGCTCTTAACCGGAGTCATGGATAAAACCAGCGCCATCACCAAGGCTTTACCAAAATTAAGTTTTAACCTGACTTCCAAAAAACTCCCTGAAGTTTTAATGGACTTGTACCGCCAGATCATCGGGATAGAAAACCCGACACGCGAAGATCGTGAATATTTTGACTGGCTGGAAACGACAACGACGCGGTTGTTCCCGACGATTGAGACCAAAACAAAAGATGTTTTTGCGAGTCTGGTGACCGCGAAAAACGATGCCTTGATGCGGTTTTATGAACTCAAAGTTGTGCGTACTGCCAAACAAAAAGCCGCTAACGTGAAACGGGTCTTGAAAAAAGAATTTGAGTAAGGTTGGAGCGTGCCTCACCCACGAAGCTGACCGGGTGACATCCCGAACCAGCGCTGGCACGCCCGATTCAGTGAACTTTGTTCGGTATAGCCAATCAATCCGGTCAGTTGTGACAGGGGAATTTTGGAGTTAGTCAAATACTCAGCGAAACATTCTTTTCTGACCTCATCCACCATCTGCTCAAAGCTCAGGTTTTCTTCTGTCAACCTTCGCTGTAAAGTACGTGGGTGCAGGCAAAGCTGGTCCGCCATGACCTTGATCGTACAATGCCCGGTTGGCAACCATTGCTTAATTAGTCTCCTGATTTGAGCTTCCAGATTCAGGTTCGGCGTAGCCGCCGTTTTCGTTATTTGCTCTGCAACGAAGCGCTTTAGATACGGGTCTTTTTGCGCGAGAGGGTGGTGCAAATCTTCGGGCTTGAGAACAAAAGCATTCACTGGCTGGTTGAATAAAACTTCAGTCTTAAAAAACTCTCGATAACGCGCCTGCGGCAACGGCGTTTGATGAGAGAACAACACGGTGCGGGCGGCAAAACCGCTGCCCATCAATAGATTCAAAATATTCTGTCCCACCATCATCGCACGTTCCTCTGCCTGGCGTTTGTTGGGAATTCCTGTCAGGGTAATCTCATGCAGGACACGGGGAGCCGATTCATCGCTCCGATCAAGCGTGACCAGCCCGGCAGGGCTGTGAACGTATAAATAACGGCTGATGGCTTCCATCGCTTCCCCCAAATTATCACAGTGCCGCACAATCAACCCCACCGGCCCCAGAACTTCAATCCCTTGCTGTGCTGCCAAACGCAAGCCGAAATCAGGGCAGTCAAATTCCTCAGCACTGGACTGAAGTAAATAAATCAATTTCCGAAGCGGCAAGGCTCCGTCTTCACGTCCGGGCAGATCAGGCGCGATATGGAAGCGCTTCAGGATCGCTTCAGGATCGTGACCAAGCTGCCGTACCAATTCGCTGTACCCAAGCAACGCTGTAGACTGAATCAATGCGTCCATCTTTAATTCCTTGCAGGGGATAATTTTAATGAAAAATCGCCGCTATTATACCTCCGTGTCATTCAAAGGCAAAAGTTTGTCGCATCAGGCAAAGCTTTCTACCTTGCTTTAATACAACATAGCAGCGCTTCTGCAACTTATCATGTCATGTCAAAGTGAAATAAGTTGCGAAGCAATGGCGCAAGTCAACAAGTACTTCGAACACCCGGACATCCACCAAAAGCTCATAAACAGTGTAGAGAACATGTTCACGAGTATGGTTTTGAGATGAGTTCAACTCCCCCCTTTACTTGTTTACTTGCGCCAAAATGCCTACTGCCGTCCGGTAAATCACCATTCAGAAAAATCAATCTTGGCTAGCTGCAATTAAGGAAAGCGCAATGATTTGATCCGTCCTGCGTGGCTTTGGAATCCGAACGATCTGCCTCTCTATCCACTCACGCTGACGCTAAATAACGATGCGCGCATCTCTTGACGGTTTTTGCTGCGCTGGAAATCGGCTTAGGCAGATTTCGCAAACTGGGATTATGGCAACCTTCTATTTTGGGGGATGTTCTTTTCGAGACAGCCCGCATTACACGAAAATATCCCGTCTGATTTGGCTTGTGCGGTGATGCCGAATACGGAAAAGCGAGCGTCAGATTGATTGAGCTTTGAGAAACAAGCTGGCTTAGATGACCTTAGCGCTACGCTTTCCACTCTGCTTGCGCCAGAGTTGACTAAAGACTCCTTTACGAGCCAGTAATTCCGCGTGAGTTCCAACTTCGACCAGCTTCCCGCGATCCAACACGACAATCTTGTCGGCGTCGGCAGTTGAGGCCAGCCGATGCGTGACGGCAAGAACAGTGCGACCTGTTCCGATTTTTCTTAAGGTTGCATTGATCGCGGCTTCTGTCGTTTGATCCAGCGCGGAGGTCGCTTCATCCAGAATCAAAATCGCCGGATTGCGAACAATGGCGCGCGCAATCGCAATGCGCTGGCGCTGCCCGCCGGACAGGAAGCTGCCACGTTCTCCGGCAATCGTGTCATAGCCCAGCGGAAGACTTTTGATAAATTTATGCATTTCAGCAGCGCGGGCGGCGGCTTCAACTTCTTCGTCCGTAGCGTTCAGCTTGCCGAGCCGAATATTTTCGCGGAGGCTGATATTGAAAAGAATATTATCCTGAAAGACGACCGCAATTTTTGAGAGGAACGAATCCCGCTGAATATCGCTCAGATTAATTCCATCAATCGTGATTGCGCCAGAGGACGGTTCGTAAAACCTGAGCAACAAATTAATGATCGTACTTTTGCCGGAACCGCTGGGTCCGACAATGGCAACTTTAGTGCCTTTGGAGATGGTCAGATTCAATTTCCTGAGCTGCCGCTGCTCTCCGGTGTAGCTGAAATCTACGTCACGAAAAATAATTTCCTGCTCAAATTCCGGTAACTCAATCGCGTCGGCTGGGTCAATGACTTGCGGCTCTTCGCCCAGCATATCATTGATGTGTTGAATGCTGCCAGCCGCATGAATTAAGGCCGGAATATATCCTGTCACGTGACCGATGTTGTAACTTATCTCCCAGAAGACACCTTCAAAAGCGATAAGTGAACCGATGGTGAAGCCCCCGACATGATGAACAAGATTTTGTAGTACGAGATACGACCCAAGCCCAAAAATAACGATGTGAAGCATCAGCACGGAAATCGTCACGGAACGTTCAATCATGGCACTGAGAAAATGGACACGGCTTGCCGTGGTCACTAAATTTGAATTCCGAAGCTGAAACCACATCATTGAAATGCCGCGTAAGCCAAAGGCTTTGACAACCGATTGCGCCATCACATTTTCAGAAACTACGCTCATCGTCGCGGCTTCCAGTTCTTTTTTCTGATAACTGGCAACGATGGCCCGCCTGGAAAAAAACCGCGATCCGATCAAGGTGAGGGGAAAGATCATCATTGCGGTGCAGGCTAATTTCCAATTCAAAATAAAGAGAATAACGGTGCCGAGTAATAACTCCACTAAGGGCAAAGCGCCCCACGAAGTGGCATGCATAATCGCGTCTTCAACATCAACCATATCCGTCGAAAAGCGCGATAAAACTTCACCAATTTTGGTACGAGAATAAAACTCGGCAGAGAGGGTTTGCGTATGTTCAAAAATTCTTTGCCGAATGTCGCCAATAATCTGTGACCCGACTTTGGCATTCAAATAATCGTACGCCACACTTGCCACAGAAATAAGAATACCGAGTACGCCGAGAATGCCTAAAATCCACTCAAGAGCTTCGTAGTCTTCCTCGTAAAGCGCATCATCCAACAGATATTTCAAACAAAACGGAAAGGTGGCATTGAAAGAGGCTTCCAACAGGACGCCAGTCGAAAGCAATAATATTTTAGAGCGGTAGGTGGCAAAATAAGGGCGAAGAAAATCAACGACGCTTTTAAAAGCTCCGACGACTTCGGTCGCATCAAAGCTTTCAATCTCGTCGTCATCATCATCCTCGTCATCATCCTCGTCTTCGTCGTCCTCTTCACTCTCATCAAGGGATCCCTCATCCTCATCGTCGTCATCATCATCCTCTTCTTCGAGGGCTTCGATTTCTTCTTCGTTTTCTTTTTTTTGGGGCATAAGGTCTCTTCTTAGCTTACTCATCCTCGTCATCTAATTTTGAGAAGTAACAATAGCGAATGCTTTCAAGATCGTTGTACCAACTTCCTTCTCCGTTTCTGGTAGCTGCTTCCAATCGCCAGAGTTTTTTCAATGTCCGGTCACGATTCACTTCTAAATCAAACCCATTCGCCAGAAAAAGTTCTGACCATTCCCACAACGTCAAGAGAGTTTTCACTCCGTCAAAAAGCCGATATTTTTGTACGACCTGCGGTTTAACGTCCGTCGAGACAGAGGCGAAAATTACTCCGCATTTGGTGACTCGATGTAATTCCTTAATTGCCTTGACGGCTTCGCGCTCCGATAAATAACCCAGCGTAGTGTCATACACAAAATCAAATTGATTGTCCTTGAAAGGTAATTTACGCACATCACCTAACAGGTTTCGCTTGAGCAGTTTTTTATCGGTGAGTCCGTGAATATAGCGATTATTTTCGATGCCCCAGGCCTCAACGTCAATTTTTGCCAGCGCTTCAAGCACTAACCCATTGCCTGATCCAGTGACGAGGACTTTGTATTTTTGCTCCGGCTTCCACGCCGTCGCAATGGCTTCCTTCACAAATTTTGCGTCAAAGAAACGATGAAAGTGATCTGAATATTTTCCCAGTCCGCGATAGTTTTCAAAATACTGCCGACCAATTTTCCCGGCAATAATGCCCGAAGCCTGCACTTTGAAATCAGTCTGACCATTCGCCAGAACCGTTTCCTCATACCACTTTCGCATCATCCCGTCCAGCATCATATCAGTCACGAAATCGGCAGAATCCAGCACGCCGTTCAGCGTCGAGTCAAACAAATAATCGCCGATAACATACAAGCCGGGATGATCTTTCGGTTCAGGGATGTGACGCTTCTTCGGGTCTTTCACCGGAAAGCCTGCCGGTTGTGCATTGACCGAATAAAGCCAGCGATGAACTTTTCCTTCGACGAATAATTGACGCCCTTTTTGCAGAGCTTCGGGTAACGATTGAAGCGCTTTTTCAATTAGCTCTTCATCGGTAAAATTCGCCATCGTCAGCGCATCGGTTCCCGCGATCAACCAGCCCAATGCGCCGTAGCCGTTGCCTTCGTGCCTTGATGTTTCGTCATACACACAACATCCGCCAAACGCATCCGACATGAACCAGGAATCCGTGATCAGATCCTTCCAATAGCGCTCTTTGAAAAGAATTGTGACCCGCACGTAATGCGCCGGATAATCATAATAAGCGTGATGTTTCAGTAAAGCGTTTGATAAAGCTGCGCCACCGTAATCAATGGTATTCACCCAATTATTCGGCAAAGCAACTGCGACCAGATCGAAATCCTGCGTTTCAATCTGGCGGTCACGTTTGATCGTAACGCGGTATTTACCTTCAGGCGTTTTTTCGATTCTCGTCACCGGACTGTTGAGCTTGATCTGACATTCAGGGCTTAGCTCCAAACGTTCACGCAATTTATCAATCAGTAATTCGTTCCCGCCGACAATGGAATAAAGCTCAATGTAGCCCTCCACATCCATCAGGAAATTTTTCAGCCCATTCAGACCATTCGTCAAATGCGGTTCGGTTGCCAGATCACTGTGCGCAGCAACCTTTAAATATTTTCGTGCGACCGGATCAGCCACGTTTTCATCAAGCAACGCCTGACAAGTACGCTCAGCCCAATCATGTTCGTTATCATCCTGCCAATGCCCTTCGTAATATTCTTCAGGTGTCAGCAAGGCCTGACATTTCCGACGAAAATTTCGGATTGCCTCCAGCGTCGTAGCCCCCAGAAGCTGCTTGATTTCGGTTTGATTACGAAGAATTTTATCGCCCAAAGCAACGGTTTCACCATCCATTGAAACGATTTGTAAGCCAAGTTTCTCAACGATCAATTCAAGCAATGGGTCAGGGCCGGTCTTCGCGTACCCATAAAGCTCAGCCACGCCCGCTTCATATTTCACCGCAGCCTTATCAAAGTGGCGAGTGATAATTTTGCCGCCGACTCTGCCACTCGCTTCAAAAACTGTAATATCACAGGGGGCATCACATTTTTGCTCTAGCAAATAAGCAGCCATCAATCCACCAGGGCCGCCTCCGACAATTGCAACTTTAAGCATATTTATTTTTTCAATCCAAGTGTAGAAATAGAGGAAGTGTTCACGACGCTATAATTCTAATCTAAAAATTTAATACTTCATACCCCTGAGCATAAACACCATAAAAACAACGATTTATGTTTATGGGGTAAGGTGATTATTTACAAACTTGTAATTTTGTCTGATTGACAAAGCGGAAGCAAGAGGAAGCGACAAATGACGAGAAGAGTCAGCACAATTCAGATGTGAGGAAGCTGAATAACTTTCAATAATTTATTGATTCAACTTCTTGGCTTGTCACTTGGAACACTCTTGCGCTAACGTATAATTGGTAAAACCAAGAATGATCCTTTGACTACTAATCCTGAACAGTATGCGAAATAAAACTCTTTCTTTAACGATAATTCCAGTCATCATTTTAGTGCTTGCCGGCCTCAATCAATGGACTGTCGGAGCGCAAGCAAAAGTGGATTTCGTCCGCGACATTCAACCCATTTTTCAGACATCCTGCTCGCCCTGCCACATGAATGACACGCCAAAAGCGGAGCTGCGCCTGGATAACAAAGCGCTGGCGCTGAAAGGCGGAATTTCCGGCGCAGTCATCATCCCCGGCAACAGTAAAGCCTCGCGGTTGATGCAACGTATTTTAGGCGAAGGCGGTGACGCACAAATGCCGAAAGGCCGCGATCCGCTCAAGCCGGAACAAATCGAATTGATTCGCCGCTGGATTGATGAACAAGTTAGCGAAGAACCTCGAAACTCAAAACCCGAAACTAAAAAACATTGGGCTTTTGTTCCACCAGTTCGTCCGGTAATCCCAGCCGTCAAAAATCGTGCGTGGGTACGCAATCCGATTGATAATTTTGTTTTGGCAAAACTTGAAAAAGAAGGCATCGCACCTTCACCGGAAGCAGATAAAGTCACCTTGCTGCGACGTTTGAGTTTAGACTTAATCGGACTCCCCCCGACGCCGGAAGAAGTAGATAATTTTCTGAAAGACACTTCGCCAAAGGCTTATGAAAAACAGGTAGATCGTTTGTTGGCTTCACCGCATTACGGCGAAAAATGGGCGCGGCAATGGTTGGATGCAGCGCGTTATGCCGACTCCGATGGATTTGAAAAAGACAAGATGCGCAACGTTTGGTTTTACCGCGACTGGGTCATCAATTCGTTCAATCAGGACAAGCCCTTTGATCAATTTGTCATCGAACAAATTGCCGGAGATTTGTTGCCCAATCGAACGCAGGACAATTTGATCGCCACCGGATTTTTGCGCAATTCGATGATTAACGAAGAAGGTGGAGTCGAGCCTGAACAATTCCGCATGGAAGCAATGTTCGACCGCATGGATGCTATCGGCAAAGGCGTCCTCGGCGTCACGATCCAATGCGCCCAATGCCACAATCACAAATTCGATCCGATCAAACAGGAAGAATATTATCGCCTGTTCGCCTTCTTCAATAATTCCGACGAAGGCAGCGTCGTCGCCTACACGCCTGAAGAGCAAATGAAACGCGCTAACATTCTTTCCGGCACACGCGAAATCGAAGCCAAA
>JAYVRW010000053.1:0-30865 GCA_043775925.1 Blastocatellia bacterium | reverse complement strand
GTCGGCAGCGTAATCTTCACCGTAATCGGGCGATGATCTCTCCACTGTTCGTAGGAGCTGAAAAAGAATAATTTGTTTTTAATGATCGGGCCACCAACCGTTCCACCAAACATCTTCAGGTTAGTGCCACGAAAGATCGTTTCGTCTGCGCCTGCCGTGCGAACAATGGTCGGATCGCCGAATGCATTAAAGCGCGGGTTACGGTTGTGATAGTAACCCGAACCATGAAATGTGTTCGTGCCAGATTTCATATTCAGAATAACGATCCCACCTGCGCTGTAACCGTATTCCGAATCTACTGCATTTTTCTGAAACGAAACTTCCTGCACCGCCTCCATCGAAGGTGTGTACGAAGTTTTATAACTCGAAGTCAGCGGCACACCGTCAAGCTGAACATCGTTGGCGCGGGTCGTTTGTCCGCCCGCATCAAATTCGTTCGCGTAAGCGTGATGGTAGGGGCGATTTTCTGCTGCTTCTCCGCCATTGATAGTCGGGTCAAGGGTCGTGACGTTGTAGGGGTTACGTCCGCGAATCGGCAATTGACTAATCAACTCATTGCCAATCGTGGTCGTATCGCTGCTGGAATTAAACTGCACGGCGACCGGCGTATCTACAATTGTGATGGATTCACTCACAGCTCCTGTTTCTAAATGTGCATCAATGGTCAGATCGCCACGATTTTGGACAAGGATACTGCGTTGCTCGAAGCGCTTAAAACCATTCGCCGCCACGGTGATTGAATATGTCCCGGATTCGACGAAATCAAAAATGAACCGCCCGTCCGAATTCGTTTGGCGAGTGACTTCGACACCAGTACCAATATTTTTTAGTACAACTGAAGCATTAGCCACAGCGGCATTAGCTTGATCCGTCACTGATCCTTGCAACTTGGCGCGATAATCCTGCGCTGCAACGATTGTCGACAAGACTGTCAAAATGATGAGCACAAACAAAATGCGGCGTTGGGAGAGAACAACCCTGAATGACATAACAATGTACCTTGTTGATGGAAATAGAAGCTCTCGACGATGGTAACCATCATCGAAACAGATTATTATTTAAGTTGTTCAGCAAAGCTATTTCTGGTCAGCGATGTCGCGCTCAGGCTCTTGCTTTTTTTCAGTTCAGCGCTTTTCCAGTACTAAACTGATTGCCATTTGACTCGCTGTTGATATGTAGAGGACAGCACTATAGACCATGACGATTACATCTGTAAAATTCATAATTCCGAACTTCGTAATCGGTTTTACTAATGGATAGCTACCGTGGCAAATATCCTCTGTGGCAAAAGAGTTGGAAAACCAACTAGAGCCGTGTAACCTCGTAAGACTCAAAGGATAAAAATATGATCAACACTATTTTAGTACGCTTCAGCCTGGCTGCTGTGTTTTTATTGACTGGATTGGCGCAATCAACGCTTGCGCAGGCCGTCGCCACTGCGCAGGATTTCGCCCGCTGGGAAAAAGAAATCGCCGCCTTTGAGCAAAGCGACCGCACCAAGCCGCCGCCAAACAAAGCGCTGGTATTTACCGGCTCCTCAACGATTCGCCGCTGGACGACGATGGCAGCAGATTTACCAAATCACAAAGTCATCAATCGCGGCTTCGGAGGTTCACAAATCGTAGACGCGACGCATTTCGCCGACCGCATCATCATCCCGTACAAACCCAAAATGGTACTGATCCGATCCGGTGGCAACGATATTTTTGCCGGCAAATCTCCCGAAGTAGTCTTTCAGGATTTCAAAGATTTTGCCGCCAAAATCCATAGCAAATTACCGAAAACTGACGTGGTATACATCGCGCTCAGTCCCAGCGTAGCGCGTTGGAATAATGCCGGGAAAGAAAAATCGCTGAATATGATGGTGCTGGAATTCACGAAGAAAAATAAGCGGGTGAAATATCTCGACGACGCAGATGTTTCGCTTGGAGCCGACGGCACGCCGCGCCTGGAATTATTTGTAGAAGACAAACTACATTTTAATGCGGAAGGCAATAAATTATTTGCCGCACGGGTGCGAAAATTCCTGAAGTAGCGCAATCTTTCCAGATTGCGTTATTTCATTACAAATATTTGTCAAAAAACTTACTGCTCATTTTCTGAAAATAACTTCTGGAGCACGTCGCGCAAACTGGAAAGTTTACGCCACAACTGGTATCGTTCCCTCGCCACAGCAATTCACCAAGACGAGGAAAGCACGATGCCTATTGCCCCCGGCGCACGGTTTGACCATTACGACATCATTACGCCGCTCGGCAAAGGCGGGATGGGCGAAGTTTATCTCGCCGAAGATACGCGGCTCAAACGCAAGGTCGCGCTCAAATTTCTGCCCTCCGAATTCACCCAAAGCTTTGACCGTTTGCGCCGCTTTGAGCAGGAAGCACAGGCCACTTCCGCGCTCAATCATCCCAACATTATTACGATTTTTGAAGTCGGCGCAGCCAACGGTAATCACTTCATCACCACTGAATTTATTGATGGCGAGACGCTGCGACAGAAATTGGAGCACGAAAAGTTAAGTGTCAAAACTGCGCTGGAAATTGCCACCCAAGCGGCGAATGCTCTTGCTGCTGCACACGAAGCAGGCATCGTCCATCGTGACATCAAGCCCGAAAACATGATGTTGCGGCGCGATGGCTTTGTGAAGGTGTTGGATTTTGGACTGGCCAAGCTAATGGAACGAAGCGGCGAAACGACGACAGAGCGACGGGGCGAAGATGATCCAACGCTCGCCCTGTCGCCGGATCGCCGTGTCCCTTCGCACTCCACCGAAATCGGCGTCGTGATGGGAACCGCGAGCTACATGTCGCCCGAACAAGCGCGGGGACAAAAGGTAGACGCCCGCACTGACATTTTCAGCCTCGGCGTTGTGCTCTACGAAATGATTTCAGGCACACGCCCTTTCGATGGCGTGAATATGCTGGATATTGTCGCCGGAATTCTTGATCGTGAGCCAAAGCCGTTGACCGAAGCGCCGCCAGAATTACAGCGTATCGTCAGTAAATCGTTGCAGAAAGATCGTGAGCAACGCTACCAATCCGCCAAAGATTTGCAGTTAGATTTGCAATCCTTGAAAGACAAGCTGACATTTGAAGCAACGCTGGGAGCGCAAACCCTGGGAGCGCAGGCTGCCAGCCTGCCGAGCGAGCGCAGCGAGGCGATAGACGTGGCGAGTGGATCCGCTGACGAGCCAATAATCTCCTCGCCAGAGCAGCGAGCGGCGCGGCGCGCGCTCGCCGCAGGCGAGCCGCCTGCGCTCCGACGGCTCCGCACTCCCCTCGTCATCGCTCTCGCGGCACTGGCACTGGTTCTCGTTGCTATCGCCTCGTTCTTCTACTTCAAACACGCCCCCACACTGACCGACAAAGACACAATTCTGCTGGCGGATTTCACCAACACGACGGGCGACAGCGTGTTTGATGGCACGCTCAAGCAGGCGCTGGCCGTGCATCTGGGGCAATCGCCGTTTCTGAATCTGTTTGCGGACGAACGCGTGCGCGAGACCTTGCGCTTGATGAACCGCTCGCCGGACGAACGCGTAACGCCGACGGTAGGCCGCGAAATCTGCCAGCGGCAGGGCTTGAAGGCAATGTTGACAGGCACGATAGCAAGTCTGGGGCGCAATTACGTGCTCAACCTCGAAGCGGTCAACGCGCAAACGGGCGATGTGCTGGCGCGCGAACAAGCCGAAGCCGAGGGCAAGGAACAGGTGCTGCGGAGTTTGGGCGAGGCGGCGACCCGATTGCGCGAAAAGCTGGGCGAATCGCTCAGTTCGATTCAGAAGTTCGATGTACCGCTTGCACAAGCGACGACCTCATCGTTGGACGCACTCAAGGCTTACTCTCTGGGAGCGGAGCAGGATGCGAAGGGCAAGCACTTTGAGGCGATTGCGTCGCTGAAACACGCGATTGAACTTGACTCCAATCTCGCCCTCGCCTACACCGTCCTGGCGTCTGCATACTTTAATAGTAACCAGCCGGGGCTTGCGGCTGAAGCAGCGCAAAAAGCCTTCGAGTTGCGAGAGCGGGTTAGCGAGCGCGAGAAATTTAACATCACAGCGTATTACTATTCGAGAACCACAGGTGAATTACACAAGGCTATTGAGGCAATAGAATTATGGAAGCAGACCTATCCGAACGATGCCCCAGCTCACGGCTACCTGGGGAGCAGATACACCCAAATAGGGCAACACGAGAGGGCTACCGAAGAACTCCGCGAAGCCATTCGCCTGAATCCAAATGCGATCTTTCCGTATGAAAACCTATCAACTATTTTTTTGCGGCTCAATCATTTTGAAGAGGCTAAGGCGATAGGCGAGCAATCATTTGCGCAGCAGCTAAACTCCGTTGTTATTCACGGTAACTTTTATAATATTGCGTTTATTCACAGGGATGCCGCCGCCATGCAGCAACAAGTAGACTGGGCGAACAGGCAGCCGGGTGAATACGCCCATCTAAATTGGCAAGCTGGCGCAGCAGCGTTTGCAGGCCAATGGCAGCAGGCGCGGGAGCTTTCCAACCGCGCGGCTGAATTAGCCGGGCAGCGCAATTTGCAGGAAGTAGCCGGAGACATTGTGTCATCGAATGCCGAGGTCGCTGCCGTGCTAGGGCAGTGCGAGCAAAGCCGCGCCGAACTTGCTCGCGCCGCTGCCTTGCCCCGCACGCCGCTATCGTACTTCCGCGCGGGCATCGCGCTGGCGCTGTGTGGCGCAACGGCGCAGGCAAACACGCTCACCGACGAAGCCGTCAAGCGGTATCATCCCAAACACACGCTGGTCAACGAAGTCTACCTGCCCCTGATTCGCGCCGCGCTCGAACTGCAACGCGGCAATCGCACGCAGGCCATCCAACTTCTGCAACCGGCGCGCCGCTATGAAAGCGTAAGCTTCTTTTACCAAAACTATCTGCGCGGCCAAGCCTACCTGGGCGAAGGCAAGGGCGCAGAGGCGGCGGCGGAATTCCAAACGATTCTGGATCATCGCGGCTGGTCACCCGCCTCGTCGCTCTATCCGCTGGCGCAGCTCGGACTGGCGCGCGCGGCAATGTTGCAAGGCGACACCGCCAAAGCAAAGCAATCGTATGAAATGTTTTTGCAATTATGGAAAGACGCGGATGCAGATTTGCCGATCCTGCTTGAGGCGAAGAAGGAATACGAGAAACTGAAATAATGTGGAGTGCGACGGCTTGACGCCGCTTTGCGTTCGTAACGAAAAGTTTACGGTGTCACCAAATTGTTTGGTCACGAACGCCAAAGCTGCGTCGAGACCGCAGCACTCCACATTACGCCAACATTTTATTCACAACGACACCGTGAACATCCGTCAGCCGAAAATCTCTGCCTTGAAAACGGAAGGTTAATTTCTCGTGATTGAAGCCTAACAAATGCAGCATCGTCGCGTGCAAATCGTGAACGTGAACACGATCCTCAATGACGTTGAAACCGAATTCATCGGTTACGCCCATCGTCATGCCAGCTTTGACACCACCGCCTGCTGCCCACATCGTGAACGCTTTGTTGTGATGATCGCGGCCTAAGCTGCGTCCGGCGTCGGGATTGCTTTCGACCATTGGCGTGCGTCCGAATTCTCCGCCCCATAACACCAGCGTATCGTCCAACAAGCCGAGCCGTTTCAAATCCATGATCAGCGCAGCATTCGCCTGATCCGTCGCCTTGCATTGTTGTAACACACCTTTTTTGACTTCGCTGTGATGATCCCAGGCTTCGTGGTTGAGTTGGACAAACCGGACTCCACGTTCGATCATTCGCCGCGCTAACAGACAATTATTTGCATAAGAAGCTTTGCCGGGTTCCGCGCCATACAACTCCAAAGTCTCTTTCGATTCTTTGCTCAAATCCATTAATTCCGGCGCACTGGATTGCATCCGGTACGCCATCTCAAACGAATTGATCCGCGTCGCAATTTCAGGATCACCCGTCAATTCAAGGTGATGCTCGTTGACACTTTTCAAGGTGTCCAGCGATTTTCTTTGCATCTCAGGCGTGATGCCGCGCGGATTTGAGAGTGACAAAATCGCGTCGCCACTGCGTCGAAACGGGACGCCTTGATAATAGGTCGGCAAAAAGCCGCAGCCCCAGTTTGACGCGCCGCCGCTGGTTCCACCGCCAGAGGAAAGGACGACGAACGCGGGCAAGTCTTTTGATTCACTCCCAAGACCATAAGTCACCCACGAACCAAAGCTCGGACGCCCGAATTGCACCGAACCCGTTTGCATAAAAATTTGACCTGGCGCGTGATTAATTGCATCGGTAGTCATCCCGCGCAGGATCGCGATGTCATCTGCAACTTTAGGCAAATGGGCTAACGCTTCAGACATCTCCGCGCCGGATTTTCCGTGCTTCGCAAACTTGAATTCCGAAGCGTATAATCCCGCATCCGATCTGATAAAAGCGTAGTTGATGCCTTTGACGAATTCAGCCGGAACAGGTTTGCCGTTGTATTTTTCAAGGCTCGGCTTGTAATCAAACATATCAAGTTGCGACGGCCCGCCAGAATTAAAAAGATAAATCACACGCTTCGCTTTCGGCGCGAAGTGAGGCGTCTTTGGCGCAAGCGGATTTTTCGATTGCGCAGTCTGAGCAGAGCCTTTTTCATTGAGCAATGAAGCTAACGCAATGGAGCCTAAGCCAACACCGCACTCTTTAAAGAAATGCCGACGTGTTACCAGCGTTTTAAATTCGTGATTAATTTCGTCTTTGTAGTTCATAATTTTGCTCGCTCTTTTTCTAAAGTTGGGATGATCAAGGACTTGATGTTCACATCAAGCTTCATTTTCTCACAGCAACTTTCAAAATACTTTGGTCTATTCAGGAAAGCTATTCCTTTATGAAAAGCCTGGACGACACTTTCACCGTACGCTTTTTTCACTTTCGCCCACGCATCCACCGGGATTTCTTCATAAGAATTTATCAGCATAGCTAAATCAATTAAGTCACGACTTAACACACCTTCATCATTAAACCGATCTGCATTCGCCAAAAGTTTTTCAGCAAATAAATCCAATACTGAAAGTCCTTGCACTGGCAAATTCTCATAATTACTGCCTGAAAGCTGAATTCGCCCTTCTCGGATAATTTCAAATTTAACTCGTGCTTCGTCAACTTCAAGCACCGCACGAACACCGTATTGATCAGACTTCACGTCACCAAGAATTGTGATCTTTTCCTTGAATATTCCTTTGAGTCCATTATCAAAAACCAGATTGCGAATCGCCCGATAGCCTTCTCCTGATGAACATAAAAAATCCACATCCAGCGATTCGCGGTATTCGCCAAGCAGCATAACTATCGCCGTTCCACCGCCAAAGTAACATTCGGACTGAAGCAGAAATTCAGCATCTAACGAAGTCAGGATTTTGAAGATTCTCTGATGATGTGGACGGCTAAACATTCAAAACTCCACTTCCTACTTTTTGCACCAACATCTCAATGAGTTGTTTCTCTTCCGGGGTCAGATTTTTTTCATCAATCCATCGCCAATTCGCTTCATACAATGACAAGGCTTCTTTCTCGGTCACAAGAATATCCTTGCGCCGATTCCAAGTGATAAAACTCAATTGTGGGTAATCAGAAATTTTTATCATGAATGCTTTTCAAACCAATGAAAGCGTATGCTTCAAAGCCTCATCTACTAGAGTCATGTCTTTAAGTAAACCAATGCTGCGATCAATTTCTTTTTCCAGCACCGTCACTAAATTGTCGGTCATAATTATTGAATCCGTTAAAATTCCTGCCGTGGCCCCTTCAGGAGAATTTTGAAGAATAGTGACGCGACTTCGATGTCCACCACGAGCCATATTACTTGTAATCATCGCCAGTATTGTTTGCGGCAATCCACTTAATAGGTTATCGGCTTGTATCACCAAAACTGGTCGTCGTTTCGCCGTCGTCATATTTGTATTTGGAAACAAGACCAGCACGACATCCCCTCGGTTATAAGGCATCGTATGCTCCCATTTCTGGACGCTCCCAATCCTCGCTTATTGCCTGAAGTCGCGTACGCAAATCAGCAGCTTCAAGCTCATCAATTCCGCACTCAGCTAAATTCACGTCTTCAGAATCGTCTTCTCTGCTTAACAAAAATTCCGCAAAATTTTTTACTTCAAATTGACGATGTAGCGGCAGTTTCGAGACTAACTGCACAATGCTTTCTTGTACTTGAATCATATTATTTCTCAGTTTCGCTTTCGGGAAAATTTACCAACCCATCACAACGTCTTCAAATATTCTATCACTTTCCACTTCTCTTTTTCACTCAACTTAAACCCGAACGGATGCCCCTGATTGCTTAGCCCTGAAATCGTAGTATCTACAATTCGGCGTCGCGCTTCCGGCGCTAATTCTGTCGAAGCAGGCGCGTTCACAGTTTCAAACTTCAACCCGACATTTTTTGCATCATAATCCTTCGCGCCTCCGATTCGGCGGAAATATTTAGGACGTGCTGCTTCCGTCAAAACACCATAAATCGTCGGCACTGCGCCGTTGTGAAAATATGGCGCAGTCGCCCAAATCCCATCAAGCGGCGGAGCTACATAACCCGTCGGAGCCTCTTCCGCGTGCGAACTGTTTTGTGCAAACCACGTTTTATTGAAGTAAGTGCGAAATTCTTTGGTCAGTCCTGTCACACGAATCGGATCGGTATTCACGACTTCGAGCGGCACAATTTTGTTTGGATATTTTCCGTCTGCGCCATAAGTCCCGTGGCAGCCGGCACAGGTTTTCTCAAAAACTTTTTGCCCTTCAGCCGCAAGCTGCTTATCAATCGGCAAAGGATATTTCGGCGGTTGAATTGTCTTCAAGTACGCCAGCACGTCTTTAAAATCACCTTCCCACGATTTGATTTTTTCTCCGCTGGGTTCGCCCATGGTGAATTGCATAATCGGGCGCACGAAATCTCCTTTAAGCAATCCGTCCGTGTACAAAGCAGTTTTCTTTTTCAAATGCCACCACGGAATCGGATCAAGATCACTGTCCTGGTAATCGCCCATCGGCACAGGGTCTATGCGCTGCGATAAATCTTCATTGCGGAGTCGAATCAATTCCAGGCTGAAAATAAAAGCGTTCGTGCGCCCACGCGAAGCGCCAAAGCTTATCGAATACGGAAGTTTATATTTCGTCAACTTCGTTAAATCATCATAGAGCGTTTGCATATCCAACTCTGTATTCGGCATGCCAATCATCGGCTGACCTGAAATCGGAACGCGTCCGCCGTGACACAACATACAATTCTGCACCCAGTTACCGCGCTCATTGACGACCATTTGCATTGGCCCGCCGCGATTATCCCACGTCGCTTCGTTGAAGCCGTACCGCTCAAACGCGACTTTGCGGATGGATTCAAGCTCGCCGGATTTAATTTTGTCCTGCCACTCTTTCTCCCAAACCGTCGGAATTTTTTCCAGCATTTTGTCAGTCAGCATAAACATTCCATATTGATTATGCGTCAGATTGTAAAGACCTTTTTCTTCCGAGGTTTTTTCGACGGCACTTGAATGCAGCAACACTATCGGCAATGTCAGCAACATTAATCCGAAAATTATTCGCTGAGTGGTTCGTTTTGTTTTCACAATTTTTCTCCGGTTAATTACCAAATGCGCGACTTCAACGATAGCTGAATTTACGCTAAATTAACAGGTTGCAGCGAACCATTTTGCATCCGCCGCGCTCCGTCGTACACTTCGCAAAGATATGATTTTCAGAAAAATACTCGCGTGGAGTGTTCACCTTTATACGGCGCTTGGATTAGTGCTGGCGGCGATGATTGCTGTCCTGATTATTCGTGGCGACGATCCGGCTTTCAGGTTAGCATTTTTGTTGATGGTCGTGGCGACGATCATTGACACCACGGATGGCTGGTTGGCGCGCAAAGCCGAAGTCAGAAAATATGCTCCGGGTTTTGATGGACGGAGGCTGGATGATTTGATTGATTTTAATACTTATACGACACTGCCATTGCTCTTGATCTGGCGGGCCGATGTGCTGGGAACAGCCTCTCAATATTGGTTACTGGTTCCGTTACTGGCCAGCGTATATGGATTTTGTCAGGTCAATATCAAAACGGATGACCATTATTTTCTGGGCTTTCCGTCGTACTGGAACATCGTAGCGTTTTACCTTTACGTCTTTCATTTGTCGCCGGAAATCGCACTGGTGATTATTATATTTTTAGCGTTGCTGACCTTTGTGCCGTCGAAATATTTGTACACGACGCACGGCGGCAAATTGAGTACGAGCACAAATGTGCTGGGTTCGCTGTGGGCGTTATTACTCGCCTGGATTTTATATGCCTGGAGCGAATCTACCCACCTGTTGCTCTATGCGTCGCTGATCTTTCCGGCGTATTATTTAGCTGTTTCGTGGTGGATTTCAATTCGTGACTGGGTGAAGGTGCAGGTACAATCGTAAAGTTTTTAGACAGGAAAGAAAGCAGGTAGAGACCGGATTAACAGGATGCACAAGATGAACAAAGAAGTCCGATTAACATTGAGTTTTCCCCTAAATCCTGTTGATCTTGTCAATCCTGTCTCAACATATTCATAAAAAGGCTCACAAATGATCCGAAATATCCTTGATGTTTTCACTTCAGCAACGCGCACTTTTTTTGGTAACTTGAAAAACCTCGCCGCCTTCACTTTTATTTACGCGCTGCTCGTCTATGCCTGTTATTTATTTTTCACCACACCTGAAGCACGAATTTGGCAAGTCGGGCTAACTATTTTGCTAACGCTCCTGATCCCGATTTTATTTTTTGTGCTTCAGGTGATGAGTGTGAAGTATGCAAATGCAGACAACAATTTTTCAGAATTACTCCGGCGCGGATTCACTGAATTCTGGAAATTATTTTTGATTTCTTTACCATTCCTTTTGTTGTTTGGATTAGCAATTTGGGGATTGATAAAGCTCAAAAATTCAATGACGACCAGGATTGAAAATACTCCCACAGAAACCGCTGCACAAATCAAAGCCGCCGATTTACAGCTTAAAAATGTAGCGCGAGGATTCTGGGCTATTCACGGTCTTTTGATGTATTTCATCCTGCCGCTTTTTTCGATTCAATTATGGATCACAACCTTGCGTGATGGCTGCGCACAGACCTTCAAAAGAATTTTCAGCGCGATTTTACAGGCGTTCGCTCCACGTTCAGTCGTCACCTATTTATTGGGTTTTCTGGTCTTCGCAGTGATTCCATATTTCATTATCACCACGCGCACGCCGATCAAAAGTCCGTGGATGGATTTAAGTGTGCTTGGCATCAGAATCGCACTGGCATTATTAATCGCTCTGGTTGGATGGATTGTCACGGTCGGTGCATTGACCGGATTAACTCCAGAAAAACCCGAGGTTACGCAGTCATGAAAGTCAGCCGGGCTTTTCTCTGTGTGGTCTTTCTCATCTCGTTCCTTTCCTGCTCAAAGCCTGCCAGCCAGTCCTCCCTGGAAATCATCAAACCACTCGCCTTCGATGATGCTGCCATTCAACGCGCAGCCGCATCAGCCTTAGGCGAACGCGAAGGTTCGATCATCGTCATGAATCCGCGCGATGGACGCATCAGAACTGTCATCAATCCCCGTTTAGCTTTCGAGCAGGCATTCCCTCCCGGCTCCGCGATCAAGCCTTTCACGGCGCTTACCGCGCTCCGCTCAGGCATCGTAGACAACGAGACGCGGCTGGCTTGCAAGACCACCTATAAGCACGAAGATTTTCAAATTGTCTGCTCGCACAAGCGCATCAATAACGCCTTCAAGCTCCATCACGCGCTGGCGTATTCCTGCAATTACTTCTTTGGAAATTTAGCCGAACGAATGAATGGCGCTGGATTTTTTTCGACGCTGGATTCATTCGGATTCGGGGCCAAAACCGGAGTGAATGCTAACGAAGCATCCGGCGAATTAAAACAAAGCGATTGGAAAGTCAGCACCGCACTCGGCAATGATGAAAAGGTGGTAGTCACTCCGATTCAATTGCTCAACGCCTTCACAGCGCTGGTCAATGGCGGACATCTGCTGCGCCCGCAAGTTTCCGAAACGAATAAATTCGCTTCGCAGGAAATAAAAAACATCTCCATCAATTCGACTCAGCTTGCAGAAATCATTGAAGGGATGCAAGGCTGCACCCAGTTCGGAACAGCGTCCGAAGCCGGGTTCAATAAATTGCCCTACGATGTTATTGGCAAAACCGGAACGTCAGGCGCAAGCAATGGATTCAGGACGCAGGGCTGGTTCGTCAGCTTCTTGCTCAACAGCAAAAGCGTGAAGATAGTGACGCCAAATGAATTGAATCTGGGCGTGATCGTTTTCCTTAAACGCTCTCACGGATCAGAAGCCGCAACTATCGCCGGAGATTTTTATCACCACCTGATTTTTTCAGAGAAGTCAAAGGCTGCTGACTCAACACTTCCCTCTCAGCACTCAGCAGTCACAACTCAGCACTCGATTTCGGTTCATCTGGTCCGCGAAAATTCTACGATCACTGTCGAACTTGAAGATTACATTCGTGGAGTACTCGCCGCTGAATCCAGCGTCGAAACGGAGCTTGAAGCCTTGAAAGCGCAGGCCATTGTCAGCCGAACATTCGCGCTCAAAAATCTCAAACGTCACACGAAAGAAGGTTATGATTTTTGTTCGCTGACGCATTGTCAGCGGTACGTCAAAGAAATCGCTGAACATAACAAAAGCCTTATTTTACAGACCTCCGAAGAGACAAAGCATCAGATTCTTCAGGATGATCGCCGGCAACCTGCGGATGTTTATTTTCACGCGGCGTGTGGCGGCATGACGACGAATCTCGAAGCAGTCTGGGGTGCGCCATCACCAAGTTATTTGCACAGCGCCAAGGATGATTATTGCACTACGATGTCACATAAAAGTTGGCAGCAAAACATTTCATCCAAAGATTTAATCCGCGCCTTGCAAAGCGATGAACGAAGCAACATTGGGGCGCAACTGGAAAATATTATTGTCACCAAACGCGACCAAAGCGGACGCGCCGAGTTTTTGACTATCGAAGGCGAACGTCGGAAACAACTGCGCGGCTGGGAATTTGCTTTGATCGTTAATCGAGTCCTGGGCTGGAATATTTTGAAAAGTTCACGCTTTGAAATTTCGCATCAGGGGAACGCTTTTATTTTTCGCGGG
This sequence comes from Blastocatellia bacterium, assembly GCA_043775925.1. Classification (GTDB taxonomy): domain Bacteria; phylum Acidobacteriota; class Blastocatellia; order RBC074; family RBC074; genus JAFDVL01. The sequence continues at coordinate 17,714 of JAYVRW010000053.1, read as the reverse complement.
AGCGGTTTCGGACACGGCTTAGGATTATGTCAGGAAGGCGCACACGTCATGGCGCGGCGCGGGATGAAAGCGTCTGAGATTCTTGAGCATTATTTGCCTGGAACAGTACCAGGAGCCGTAGCGACTGGGTCAGCAGCGCCAAGCGGAAACCATTCTAAACTACTAACGATCTCCCCACTTCCGTTCATTGAATTAATTTTCAGAAATATTTTTACTAATGAAACAAGTAAGAATGAACAATTGAAAAATAATAATGTTGAGGTTCGGCGACAAAATATTTCGAGCGAACATTTTAGATTAAACTATCCTGCCAATCTTTCACCACGCGATGCCGATGAGATTTTGCGCACACTTGAAATGGCGCATCAGGATTTGCAACGCAGGGTAAATCCAACCGCAATCACCAATATAATCAAGGTCATCGTTCATCATTCGACGGGAGATTTTGTCTCAACAACCGGAAAAGCGGCGTGGGCTGCCGGAGCGACACGCAATAAAACGATCCATCTGCAACCGTTCTCAATACTTCGCAAACGGGGGATTTTGAAAACAACGCTCCGACATGAATTTGCCCATGCCGCGCTGGAAGCTCTCGCCAAAAAATCAAATCCCAGATGGCTGATTGAAGGACTCGCTATTCACTTCGCTGGCGAAGGAAAATTTTATTCCGTATCTCAAGCTAAGCTTAATCCAAACGAAGTCGAAACTAAATTAACAGCGGCTCAGACCGCGATAGAAATGAAGGCGGCCTACACTTCAGCCTACCAACTGGTACGGCAATTACTTCAAGAGCAAGGCGAGGCAAATGTGTGGAAAATAGCACTAAATCGCTAATATTTTTGTCTTGCTTTCAGTTCAACACTTCTCTATACTGCGCCACAGAACCCGAAGAGTAGCAACCGACTACTCTCCCCACCGCCCAGAAGACGAACATCCAATCACAGACAGTTTTGCTTTGAGATCCCCCATAGCCATTCAACTGTAACCCAGTTGTGACCATCCCCTGTCACTCAAATTCGATCCATTAATTAGTTTCCGCGAAGTCATTTAGACTTCAGGGAGCGTCCATCTAATGAGCTTCGCCAAAAGCGCCAAAAAACCAGTTTCAAATCATGAAGCACCTATCGTTGCGGGCGTTGAAGTGTTTTTTGTCGGCGATGAACAGAACGAAGCGCTAACAGCAGAGCTGGGATTTATCACCATCAGTCCTCAAACGCTTCAGTCGGAAATCTCGATTTCAGGTCAAATCTCCGGTTGTTTTGTTTTAGCGAACAAAGACGATGAAATAAATCTTGCCTTGATTTCTCAGCTCCGAAGTTCTGGATTCGAGAATCCAATCATCGCCGTTGTCAGTGATGCAGACTGCGGGTTGAAAGCCATCAACGCTGGAGCGAATGATTATTATCGCCGTGAATTTTGCGACTCTGATTTGAGCTTGCGAGTCGAGATTTGCCTGAAAAATTTTGCGCAGGCGCAGGAACTAACTTCAAAAATTTCTGAGCAATCGCGTCAGGTAGAATTATCGCATTTACTCACTGCCAAGATTGTTGATGCACTTCCGGTGAGCCTTTACGTGGTTGATCGCAACCTTAAAATTGTCGCCTGGAACCGCAATCGTGAAATCGGTGGGCAAGGCATCGAAAAACGCGAAGTCATTGGGCGTAACGCACTCGAAGTTTTTTCCAAGATGTCACGCAAACGACTTGAGGGCGAATTCAAGCAGGTTCTCAATACCGGAAAATTATTAAAGTTCGAGCAGGAATCTCTGGTTGACAAGCAAAAACGTCATTGGTTAATCAGTAAAATCCCCATGAAAATTGATGAAAGTGACGATCAGGTCTCACACGTCATCACGCTCGGTGAAGAAATTACCGAACAAAAACGGATGAATGAAGCCATCATCCACGCCGAAAAATTAACCGGCATTGGACGCCTCGCTTCCGGTGTAGTTCACGAAATTAATAACCCACTGGCGACGATTGCAGCCTGTACCGAAGCGCTTCAGAATCGTCTCAAGGAAATTTCGAGCTTGCCTTCTGACGTTCAAGCTGACTTCAAAGAATACCTGAAACTCATCGAAGACGAGGCTTTCCGTTGCAAAGGAATCACCAATAGCCTGTTGGAATTCAGCCGCCATCGTGAATCACAGAAAGCTACTGAAGACCTCAATCGCCTGATTGAACAAACGCTCCGCCTTGTCAAACATCACCCCAAACTCAAACGTTTAAATCTCATCATTGAGTTAGAGAAAAACCTACCTCTCATTAACGCCAATGAAGGGCAAATCATTCAAGTATTCATCGCCATTATTTCCAATGTCTGCGATGCCGTATCTGAAGAATCAGGACAACTAACACTTCGCTCGAAACTTTGCTCTTCTGACGGTGCGAGCTATGCAGTAGCAGAATTTACTGATAATGGTGCTGGAATTGCAGCCGAGATGCTAACCAAAATCTTTGAGCCATTTGTCACGACCAAACCTTTCGGACAAGGCACCGGGCTTGGATTAGCAGTTTGTTATGGAATTATTTCCGATCACGGCGGCAGGATTGACGTCACGTCTCAGCCCGGACGTGGCACTACTATGAATGTTTTATTACCAATCACCGAGCCTCCTCCAGCTCATTAATACACTTACCGATTAAGGACTGAGACCTCATCACCCAGTTTAAATATTATGAATAACATGCCAATCAAATTGTTAATTGCCGAAGACGAATTAAATCTGTCTTTTGTTCTGCAAAAAGAACTTTCACGACAGGGCTGTTCAGTTCGCGTCGTCAACAATGGCGATGAAGCCATCAAAGTTGCCCGCGAAGAAGAATTTCATGTCGCGTTGCTTGATCTGATGATGCCCGGAGCCAGTGGCATTCAGGTTCTGCGTTCGTTGATCGAACAAGACCCCGCGCCGGAAGTCATTATCATGACCGGACACGCTACAGTAAATACTGCGCTGGAAGCCATGAAGTTCGGCGCTTATGATTATCTGACTAAGCCCTGCGCACTGGATCAAATCGCAGAAACTATCAGAAAAGCCAATGAAAAAGGTCGTTTGAAGCGTGAGAATTTAGTGTTGCAAAGTCTCGTCAAACATCATTCACCACACGCGCAATCCAGCAAGCTCCCACAACATGGCATTATTACTGCCAATGAAAAAATGATGGCGGTTTTAGCCCAGATTGATTTAGTCGCCACCAATGACGCTCCGGTTTTGATTAACGGAGAAACCGGAACCGGACGCGAATTAATTGCCCGGGCAATTCACAACGCTTCATCGCGCCGCGCCAGACCCTTTGTTTCGATTAACTGTGCGACGACGCTTGATCCCCTGTTTGAAGCTGATTTATTTGGACATGAGGCCGGAGCTTTCACTTCAGCCAGGACACGCAAACTTGGGTTACTTGAAATGGCGAATCAGGGAACGCTTTATCTTGAAGAAATCAATGGCTTGTCCCTCACCTTACAAACCAAAATCTTACGTGCGATTGAAACCAAGTCCTTCTATCGTTTAGGTGGAACCCGTCGCGTCGACGCCGACGTTCGCGTTGTTGCCTCGACCAGTCAGGACTTAGCGGTAAAGGAACAACAGGAGAGCTTCAGAACCGATTTATACAATAAAATCAATAGCATTCGCGTCTCAGTCCCCAGTCTGCGCGAAAGACCGGAAGACATTGTTGGCATCTCTGAACATTTCCTAAAATCCTTCGCACCCAATCGTTCGATCATGATTTCATTGGAAGCGCAGCAGGTTTTGCGCACCTATCCCTGGCCTGGAAATTTACGCGAACTGCGCAACGTCCTTGAACGCGCCGTCCTGCTTTCGCGTAGTAATGTGATTCAGCCAAATGATTTATTAGTCGAACTTGCCACCCGTGAAGCGACGCCGTTCACTCAGGTTGTGCTGTCAAATAATTCGCAGTACGTGGGCGGATTGGATCACGGCATCGGAGCCGTCACTTCATCTTTCTCTTCCAACGAATCAGTCGGAAGATTAGAAGAGATCGAACGCCGCGAAATCCTGTCCGCGCTGGATCGGACTAACTGGCATCAGGGAAAAACCGCTGATTTATTGGGGATTTCGCCCTCTACGCTCTATCGAAGATTACGCGAATATAAAATCACGAAACGATTGGTGAAGGCGCAACGGGCTTCGTTGTAGTTGCTCACCGCCGCCATCATCACTACAATCAGAACATGATTTCTGAGCAGGTCATTCATTTATGCAGCGCGATTCACCAGCAGGGTGGTCGCGCTTTTCTTGTCGGTGGTTCGGTACGCGATCATCTGCGCGGAGTTCCGAACATTGACTACGATGTCGAAGTTTATGGAATCAGCGCAGAAAAATTGCGTGATTTTTTGACGACACTCGGTGCAGTCAACGCCGTTGGAGAATCCTTCACCGTTTACAAAACGCGGATTGACGATTTAACGATTGACGTTTCGCTCCCCCGTCGTGAATCAAAAATCGGACGCGGACATCGCGCCTTTGAAGTCATCGGCGATCCTGAGATGACTCACGAAGAAGCTTGTTCACGGCGCGATTTTACGATTAACGCCATTCTTTATGATCCGCTGACGGCTGAATTGATTGATCCATTTGATGGTCGCGCCGACCTTGAAAATAAAATTCTTCGCGTCGTAAATCCTGAAACTTTTATTGAAGACAGTTTACGTGTGCTGAGGGCGATGCAATTTGCCGCGCGGTTTGAATTCACCATTGAAGCTGAAACTATCGCACTTTGCCGCAACATTGATCTTTCGGATTTGCCGCACGAACGAATTTTTACCGAAGTCGAAAAATGGCTTTTGCAATCAGATAAACCTTCGATTGGATATTGGGCAGCGCGTGATTTAGGCATTACGGAACAGCTTTGGCCTGAAATGCACGCGATGATTGGCTGCGAGCAGGAATCCGAATGGCATCCCGAAGGCGATGTCTGGATTCACTCCGGGATGGTGATTGATGAGGCCCGCAAATTAATTGACGACTTGCCGCATGCTAAAAAATTAGCCGTGATGTTAGGCGCTCTCTGTCACGATTTTGGCAAGCCTTCAACCACGAAAATTGAAGATGGACGAATTCGCTCCAAAGGGCATGAAGACGCTGGCATTGAACCGACAAAAACTTTTCTGGACAAATTGGGATTGCATACGATTGACGGCTACGACGTGCGTCAACAGGTGGTCGCCCTTGTCAAAGATCATCTGGCTCCCGGTCATTTTCATAAATCATTTCTGAGCGGGCAGTCTGTTTCAGATGGAGCTTTTCGGCGTCTGGCACAGCGCGTCGAACCCGATTTGCTCTATCGCGTTTCCCGCGCAGACTGCCTGGGCAGAACCGGAAATTTCAAACCCGATGCGATGGAGTGGTTCAAGCAACGAGTCAATGAATTAAGCATTGAAGTGAAAGCGCCTGAAAGCTTTTTGAAGGGGCGTCACTTGCTGGAACTCGGCGTGAAGCCGGGACCGGAAATCGGAAAAATTATTCATGAAATTTTTGAGCTACAACTGGATGGCAGAGTCACCACTCTCGAAGAAGCGATTAAATCCGCTCAACAATTCCTGTCTCATTAAGTAATAACTGATTCAAAATCTCAATGCCAGGAAAACAGAATGCTCCTCTTTTGCTTCTCCTAAAATTAGAAAGAATTCATCCTAACACTTGGCACGAGCCTATTTCTGATGATATAGTTCGTGAGTCGAATTATATCAAGTTAAAAAATCAGACAAGTTACCAGGCTCAAACGAGACTGGTTAGTTTTTTTTGGTTTTCAATTAAGGTGAAGCTTGCGCAAGATTGATTTAACCGATTTTCAAGTCGCTACCAGTGAGACGGCGCGTGCCATCAATCGCCGCATTGTACTGAACATGATTCGCAGCCAGCAGCCGATTTCGCGTGCAGATTTGGCGCGACATTCCGGTCTGCAACGCAGTACAGTTTCCGCTATCATTGAGCAATTAATTACTGAACGCTGGGTCATCGAGGGTGTCAACGGACATACGCCACGTGGTCGCCGTCCACAATATCTACATTTAAACCAGGAACGTGTCGGCATCATTGGCGTTAATATCCGCCCTGGTGAGACGACGTATGGACTCGCCAATCTGGAGGCCCGTTTCCTGACGCAGGGGTCGCTGAAGACCGCCGCTGACCCGAAACAGTTCATCAAAGAACTGAGTAGCCGATTATGCGAGCTGATTAAGACACATCCTGAGATTTCGTACGAAGGCATCGGCGTCAGCTTGCCAGGGCGGGTTGACCCGACTACGCAGCAGTTGGTCTTTGCGCCGAATTTAAGCTGGCTCAAAGTAGATTTAAAAACCCCTCTCGAAAAAGCAACGGGGTTGTCCGTTGAATTGGAGAATGCGGCCAATGCCTGCGCCTTAGCTGAAGTCTGGCTGGGTCGTCATCACGAAGGAGTGCGTAATCTGGTAGCCGTGACCATTTCGGAAGGTATTGGCGTTGGCATCATGATTAATGGTCAACTGGTGCATGGCTCGAAGGGTGCGGCGGGTGAATTCGGACATGTGACATTAGTCGAAGATGGGCTGCTTTGTCGGTGTGGCAATCGTGGTTGCTGGGAAATGTACGCTTCCAATTCTGCCGCTGTTCGGTATTACGCGCAGGCGAATGCGGGACGGAAAACTGCTCTCTCTGATGTTGCGCCTGGCTTCGAAGACATCCTCCGACTGGCGGAACAAGGTGTCCCTAAAGCTGTGCGAGCGCTGGAGCAAATGGCACAGCACATTGGTGCGGGACTGGCTTTACTCGTCACCGGACTGGCGCCGGATGCTATCGTGATCGTTGGTGAGGTGACACGAGCCTGGCATCAAATTGGCCCCATTATTGAGGGCGTGATCAAAAGCCGCTCATTCACCCACGCGGCGCCCCGTATTTTCCCGACCGATCCGGCCAGTCAACCGCGCTTGCGTGGCACGATTGCGCTGGTCTTAAAAAAACATTTCGGCGCACCGGCGACGGCTTAATTAAGCCGTCGCCCAGGATTGAGCAAAAGAAAAATAAATTTGACTGTTGAGTTTGTTGTCAACTCAAACTAATTAGCATAAAAAGACAACCGCGCTGGTTGACTGACGTTTTCATCTGGTAGCTACGCTGTCGGGACGAACTCTTTACTCGTCACTGAAAGTATTAAAGCGCACTATCAAGATCGTGTCAGCAACGCATTCTGGTCAGTTTCTCCAGCAGAAACTTTCCCTTTATGTACCCTCAAGCTTGCGCTTGAATCTTCTCGGAGAATCCATGTTTACCCTCAATTTGCGACCCTCTCGATTTTACAAATTATATCTGGGATTAGGACTGCTTCTGCAACTAAGCAGCTTCATTCTGGCACAAGAAACTCGCAGTACCATTCAAGGCACGGTGAAAGATTCGACCGGCGCCGTCGTAGCTGGCGCCAGTATCATTGTTACCAACACTGAGACGAACAGCTCGGTTCAACTTACCACCGGATCGAACGGTTATTATGAAGCTGCCTATCAATTAGCGGGAACCTATACGATTACGGCGTCGGCCAGTGGCTTCAAGAAGACTGTCCGACAAGGCTTTGTGTTAGGCATTAATACACGCACTGAGGCTGATCTAACGCTGGAAATCGGCGCCGCCAGTGAATCTATTTCAGTGACTACAGAAGCTCCGTTGCTGGATACGACAACTGCCAGTGGCTCGACCACTTTGACCAATCGTCAAGTGATGGATTTGCCCGTCCTGAATAACAGCGCCTTGATTCTGGCGCGGACTGTGCCAGGCATTCAGTGGACGGCAGCGGCGAATTATCTTGGCCCCCACTCCAATGTTGGAGCCTCGGCGGTCAACACGGCAGGCGGCGTCGGCGGCACTGAATTTTCGATGGATGGTGTACCGAATGCCGGCCCCAGCCGTCGCGTTGGTGCATTGCCGTATGCCGATACAGTAGCTGAAATCAAAATTGAAACATCTCCATTCGATGCTTCCAAAGGTCATAGCAGCGGCGCGAGCATCAGCGTTGTTACGAAAAGCGGAACGAATGCTTATCACGGTTCGCTGACGTGGCAGCACTGGCAGCAACGCTGGAACGCTACGCCCACCACGCTTAATCAAACCTATTGGGGAGCCATTAATAACCCGGCGAATGCGTCAACCGCCGAGGCCTTGAAGACGAAGGAACGTCAACAAACAGGCCGCTCGAATAATTATGCGGGTGTCGTTGGTGGACCGGTGCGCGTCCCTTGGTTGTATAACGGCAAAGATCGCCTCTTCTTTTTCTTCAGCTACAACGGACTCAAAGAGGTTAAGACCGAAGAGCCGCTCGCCGTTCGATTTACTGTCCCAACCGCCAAACAGCGCACCGGAGATTTCTCTGACCTGCTGGCCATTGATCCGGTACGCTATCAGATTTATGACCCCCGCACGGCGCGTTCTGTCACAGGTGGCGTTTGTGGAACGGGTAATACTTGTGTTGTCCGCGATCCATTCGTCAACAATCAAGTGCCGATCATCAATCCCATGACCGCTGCGTATTTAAAACTCATCCCGCTTCCGAACAACGTCCCTGGCGTAGTTGGCTCAGATGGACTCAATAATTATCTGGCGGCAGCGACGCCTTTCAATTGGGATTTTGCCAATTATGGCAATCGCATTGACTGGGTAGTTTCACAAAAGCAGCGTGTGTTCGGTAAATGGAGCTACCAAAATTTCCTCGAAGACCGCGCAGATTGGACGTATGAAACCGCACGCGGCTTGCATCAAAACGGACTGAATCGAAATAATATCGCAGTTGTGTTGGATCACGTTTACACTTTCAATACAACGACCATCCTAAACACTTCGGTTGCCTGGAATCGCTATCGTGATGGCAATACCCAGAATGCTGTCCAACGCAGCTTCGGACCGGATTCAGTGGGATTACCAAGCTATCTGACAGCCTTTGCAGGCGATGCCAAGCATCTACCCGTCCTTGATTTCAGTGATGGAGGAAATTCAGATTTCAGTCGAACCTTCTCGACCGCAACCCGTTACAGTATCGGCACAGTACGCGGCGAATTGACCAAAATCCTGAAGAGCCACAGCCTGCGCTTTGGCTACGATTTACGTCAGCATTATCGTCAATTCAATAATCCTGGCAACACTTCAGGAGTAATTCAGCCACGCAATACCTATTTGAGACAGACCAACACGACAACCACTAACGGAGTCGGTTTACTGGGTCTGGAATGGGCTTCATTTTTATTGGGTGCACCCGGCAATTCTGTCAGTGTGACCAAAAATGACAGCTATTACCTGACCAATCCTTACTATGGGTTTTATATGCAGGATGATTGGCGAGTGACTCCGAAGCTGACCCTAAATTTAGGTCTGCGCATGGAACGTGAAGGTGGATTCAAAGAACGCTATAACCGCGCCATTATTGGCGTAGATTTAAACGCTGACTTGCCAATCTCCGCAGCCGCACAGGCGGCCTACACGACGGCCCAGATTCCTGAACTTGCAGCCAGTCAGTTTATCGTCAAAGGTGGCTCAACCTATCTGGGACAAAATGGAAATACCGCTTCGCATCTCAGCGAAAATCTGTGGCTGCCTCGGGTTGGCGCTGTCTATCAGCTGAACGACAAGACAGTTATCAGGGGTGGTTACGGAATCTTTTATGATACGAACAACGTTTTGAATAATGATTTGAATCAGCTTGGTTATAGCCGAACCACGGCGACAGCGATCTCGAATGATAACGGGTTGACGTTCACTTCCTCAAACCTGACTTCTGCCGCATGCCGTGCCAGTACTACGGCATGTACGACTATTTTTTCTGATCCATTCCCAACCCTATCCGACGGGAAAAGATTTCTTGAACCTGTCGGCAATACCCTGGGATTGATGGCTGGCGTTGGGCGCAGCCTCGGATTTATCCCAAATGATTGGAAACACGCTCGCCAACAACGTTGGCGTTTGAGCCTGCAACGCGAATTGTCCAGGAGCATGGTGCTTGAAGTCGCTTACCTCGGCTCATACTCTGATAAAATTTCCATCGGCAAACGCATTGATGCTTTGCCGGAGCAATACTGGGCAACGGGAACAATTCGCAATAACACGTTGGCGAACAACTTGAATTCTACCGTAGCGAACCCTTTCCGTTTATCAAATTTCACCGCGTTACAAACGAGTAATCCAGTGTTGTATCAGGATATGGCGGGCAATGGATTCTTCACGGCTACGACACGTGCCAAATCGGCGATACTCCGTCCTTACGGGCATTTGAATAATGCCACCAATGCGCGTACTCCGATTGGTGAAGTGAAGTATCACGATGTCGAAGTGACCCTCAACAAACGCTTTTCACAAGGCATGATGTATTCCGTTTCTTTTATCCGTTCCTGGAATAAAGAACGAACTGTCTTTGAAAACGAGTTTGACTCTTCACCGGTCTGGCGTGAAAGCAATAGTTCTCGCCCGAATCATTTCATGTTCAATGCACTTTATGAACTGCCATTTGGCAAGGGCAAACGCTTCCTGGCTGATTCTAAAATTGCGAACGCAGTGGTGGGCGGCTGGCAGGTTAGTTCAATCTACCATCTGCAAAGCGGGCCGATTTATGATACGGGCAACTGGTTCTTTTACGGCACGGATTCACATGCTTTGACCAAATCCCGTGACGAACGGACAACCGATGCGTGGTTCAACTGGCAGTTATTGCCTGGTGCAACCCGTGATTATACGGCCTCGAATCGGACTGCGTATGAAACCCGGATTCGTACCATAGTGCCGCAATCAGTCTTAACTTCGATGGGTAGTATTTGCGGTTCGGGGAACAATGTGGCTTGCACGTATGAAAATGTGACGCCGACGAATTTCCAGCCGAACAGCTTCCATCGTCGTATCTTCCCGACCCGACTGAGCTGGCTCCGCACCTCGAACATGAATCAGGTAGACATGAACATCGCACGGAATTTCGCATTAACTGAAAAGCTAAAAATACAATTCCGCGTTGATTTCATTAATGCGTTGAATCATGTGACCTACCAGGGACCGAACACTGATATTACCAGTACGAGCTTTGGCAAGGTGACGGCACAGGACAATACGCCGCGCTGGATTCAATTCATGATGCGATTTACTTTTTAGCGCTCTACTCCTCCAGGACAGCAACTTTAGTAGTACTTTTTGAGCGCAGCGCTAAGAGTCGCCCCAGAGCGACTCTTAGCGCTTTTTTAAGCCATCTGTTTTTTTGGAGTTAGCTCTATGAGATTTGCGCAACGAAGCCTGTTTATTTTTTTTCTTGCCTGGTCATTCTCGGCGCAGGCTGACACCGGAGACGCCGCCTGGTTGCGCTACCAACCACTTCCCGTTGCTGCGTTGCGCGTGGCACAACCAAACATTACAGCAGTCATTGTTCCCGGTCATTCCCCGACGCTTGACGTCATTCGTACTGAATTAATCAACGGCTGTTCCGGCTTGCTGAAAACAAAAATTCCGACCTCAGAAACAATTGCTCGAAACGGCGCAGTTCTGGTGGGGACACCAACCAGCTCGCCGCTCATCGCCAGCCTCAAACTGCCTGCGCTGAGCGCAGAAGGATTTATCATCCGTTCGCAGATCATCAAAGGACGCGCCGTCACAGTTATCGCCTCCAACAGCGAAATCGGTGCGCTTTACGGCGCATTTCATTTTTTACGCTTATTGCAAACAGGGCAACCGCTCACAAAACTGAACATCATCCAAAACCCTCGCCTGCAAATTCGGATGCTGAATCATTGGGACAATCTGAATGGTTCCATTGAACGCGGTTACGCGGGGAAATCACTCTGGGATTGGAATGAATTACCGGATAAAGTTGATCCGCGTCTGCGCGATTATGCGCGGCTGAATGCTTCCATCGGCATCAACGCCACAGCGCTCAATAACGTCAACGCTAACGCGCAAAGCCTGAACGCAGCGTATCTGCGCAAAACGGCTGCGATTGCTGATGTTTTGCGACCTTACGGAATTCACGTTTTTCTGTCCGCCCGCTTCTCTGCCCCGATAGAACTCGGCGGATTAAAAACAGCTGATCCACTTGATCCGACTGTAGCGGATTGGTGGAAGAAAAAAGCGGATGAAATTTACAGCCTGATTCCTGATTTCGGCGGCTTCCTCGTCAAAGCCAATAGCGAAGGTCAGCCGGGCCCGCGCACCTACAACCGCGATCACGTAGACGGCGCGAATATGATGGCTGCCGCCGTCGCTCCGCACCACGGCATCGTGATTTGGCGCGCCTTTGTTTATGACGTGAAAGACGGCTACGACCGCGCAGCAGCGGCGTATGACAACCTGCAACCGTTCGATGGAAAATTTGCCGCAAATGTTTTACTGCAAGTCAAAAACGGCCCGATTGATTTTCAACCGCGTGAACCTTTTCATCCACTCTTCGGAGCGATGCCGAAAACACAGGTCATTCTCGAATTGCAAATCACGCAGGAGTATCTTGGATTTTCCAATCACCTTGCCTTTCTCGCTCCGATGTGGCGCGAAGTTTTCGACGCCGACACTTACGCGCAAGGCAAAGGTTCGACCGTCACTAAAGTCGTAGACGGCAGCCTTTATAAACAAAAATTGACGGGCATCGCGGGCGTAGCGAACACGGGGACCGACCGCAATTGGACGGGGCATGATTTAATACAATCCAACTGGTACGCCTTCGGGAGGCTGGCGTGGAATCCTGATATAAGCTCCAAACAAATCGCGGATGAATGGATTCGGATGACGCTGACGAATGACGCCAAAGCTGTTAGTACTTTATTCAAAATGCTAACCGAATCGCACGAAGCAGTGGTTGATTATATGACGCCACTGGGATTGCATCACATTATGTGGGGCGGGACGCATTACGGTCCCGCGCCGTGGTGGAACCGCGAGCGGCGTGAAGATTGGAATCCAACGTATTATCATCGCGCTGATGAAAAAGGCCTGGGCTTTGACCGCACGGCGACGGGGAGCAATTCCATTACCCAATATTTTCCGCCTGTCCGCGCACGCTTTGCCGATCTGAAAACTACGCCTGAAAATTTAATTGTCTGGTTTCATCACGTCCCGTGGGATTACCAAATGAAATCAGGTAAAACGATGTGGGATGAACTCGCGTTGCATTATCAGCGCGGCGTAGATTGGGTGCGGGCGGCGCGTCAGGATTGGGATTCATTGTCAGGTGTGATTGATCCTGAACGTCACGCGGCAGTCGCTAAAAAATTTGCGCTTCAGGAACGTGATGCGATTCATTGGCGCGATGCGTGTTTGTTATACTTTCAGACGTTTTCCAAACGACCTTTGCCTGCGGGCGTCGAGAAACCGCAGAAAACATTGGATGAATACAAAGCAAAAAGTCTAGCCTGGTAAAGTACCCCGACCGGTAGGAAGTGGGTTATGTTTGCAACATGAAAATTACTGACATCAAAGCAACGACGATCACCGTCCCACTCGAAGCGCCGCTGCGTCACGCAAATGGCTGTCACTGGGGACGTTTTGTCCGTACCATCATCGAAGTCGAAACCGATGAAGGCATCACCGGACTGGGCGAAATGGGCGGCGGTGGAGAATCTGCCGAAGCTGTCTTTCGTTCCATGAAAAGCTATCTGGTCGGACACGATCCGGCACGATTGGAAGAGATGCGGTTTCTTATCGCTAACCCGACGGCTTCGCTTTATAACAATCGCACACAAGTTTTAGCCGCGCTTGAATTCGCGTGTCTCGATATTTTGGGGCAGAAATGGGGCGTACCTGTCAGCGATATTTTAGGCGGACGTTTGAATGATCGTGTGCCGTTTGCCTCGTATTTATTTTTTCGTTATCCAAATCCGAAAGATGGGAGTGGCGAATCGCGTACGGCGGAGCAATTGGTGGCGCTCGCTAAAGATTTGAAAGCCAAATACGGCTTCACTTCGCACAAGCTGAAAGGTGGAGTTTTCGCGCCTGAATACGAACTGGAATGTTATCGTGCCGTCGCTGAAGAATTAAAAGGCGACCGCTTCCGCTTTGATCCAAATGGCGCATTTTCGACGGAAACCGCGATCTGGTTCGGACAGCAAATCGAAGACATTCGCAACGATTATCTGGAAGACCCGGTGTATGGCTTGCACGGCATGCGACGTGTCCGCGAAAAAGTGCGGATGCCACTGGCTACGAATACCGTCGTCGTCAATTTTGAGCAACTCGCCGCGAACATTCTTAACACTGCGGTTGATGTGATTTTACTTGATACGACTTTCTGGGGCGGCATTCGTCCCTGCGTGAAAGCGGCGGGAATTTGTGAGACATTTCAGATCGGCGTCGCGGTACATTCCTCCGGCGAACTCGGCATTCAGCTCGCTTCGATGCTGCACTTCGGCGCAGTCATTCCGAACCTGTCATTTGCGGCGGACGCACATTATCATCACGTCGTAGACGACATCATCGTGGGTGGCAAATTAAAATATGAAAATGGTTCGATTGCCGTCCCAACCGGGCCGGGACTGGGCGTGAAGCTCGACCGCGACAAGCTGGGAGAATACAACGAACTGTACAAACGACTGGGTGGTTATCCATACGATCAAGACCCGCTCAGACCGGGCTGGACGCCGACCATTCCAAATAATCGTTGGGCTGATCCGCAGGATGCACGACGACCAGAGATTCCTTTTTAACGCTTATGAATAATCCTGAACTGATCATTACACGTAACGCCACACGCCGCACGTTCCTGCTTGCTTCAATGGGCTTGGCGGCAACAAAAATCGCTGATCCGCAAGGCGCGCCACCACTGACCGCCGGACAAGTGATTGAGCGCATCAAAGCTAATGTTGGCATTCCCTGGCGCGCGCAAACTGTAGATAACATTATTGCGGGTACGGCAGAAACGCCCGTCAAAGGCATCGCTACAACGATGATGGCGACGCTGGATGTCGTGCAACGCGCTGCCGCTGCGGGCAAAAATCTGATTATCACGCACGAATCAACGTTCTTTTCGCATCAGGATCGGATTGACCAAATTCAGCAAGACCCGACCTATCAGTTCAAGCTTGATTTTCTGAACAAAAACAACATGGTCGTGTTTCATTTTCACGATCATTGGCACGGACGAAAGCCGGACGGCATCGCGACGGGAATGACCCGTGAATTAGGCTGGGAGAAAAATGCTGATCCAAACAATCCACGAATGTTTACGTTTCCGGGAACACCGCTCGCACGTTTGGCAAAAGACATGGAAGCGAAATTAAAGATTCGCACGATGCGCGTCGTAGGCGATCCCAAGCTGGTAATCAACCACGCACTGGCGAGCTGGGGCAATGTCAGCCTGATGCCGGGCATTCCCTTTCTGGCGCGTCCTGAAGTAGACGTGTTGATCGTTGGCGAAACCCACGAATGGGAATTGGTCGAGTACGTGCAGGATGCAATTTCGTCAGGTAAAAAGAAAGCGCTGATTGTGCTGGGGCATGTTGTGTCGGAGCAGGCTGGGATGAAGTATTGCGCTGAATGGTTGAAGGGCTTCGTCAAAGAAGTGCCGATTGAATTTATCGCCGCAGTGGAACCGTACTGGCGTCCCGGCAACCCTGTACGATAAATTAATATTCATAACATCGCTTTCACGAAATTTCTGAAAAAAATAATGAGCACAAGGTTTTTCAATGTAATCTTATTAGCGATTTTATTACTCTCAAGCATCGCCTTCTGTCAATTCTGTCTAATTTTTTAAATCCGGACTACAGCTTTTGAAAATTATGAAACACCTATCCGCCATCATCTTCGCTTTACTTTTCACGCTTGCAGTTGAGTCACTGGCACAGCCGCAACGACAAATGACACCTGAACAGCAAGTCACATTTCAGGCGATGCAAGAGGCTACGCGCGAAGATCATCAGCAAATGATGGAACAGTTGAAAATTACTTCACTGCGACCGGGCGCAAATCCGAATGATCCGAAAGCTTCCAACGCCGTCAATTACGATGAAGCGAAAGCGAATCCCTATCCCAAGCTGCCCGATCCGCTGGTCTTGAAGAATGGCAGGAAAGTTACCTCTGCCAAAATGTGGTGGAATCAACGCCGTGCGGAGATCGTCGAAGATTTTGACCGCGAAGTGTACGGACGTATGCCTGCAAACGTTCCCAAAGTGAAGTGGGAAGTCGTGAGTACAACGAACGAAATAAAATTCGAGGTTCCTGTCATCACTAAACAAATCGTCGGTCACGTCAACAATTCGGCTTACCCCGAAATTACCGTTGATATTCAATTGACACTAATCACGCCCGCGAACGTGCGCGGGCCGATGCCTGTGATGCTGGAATTTGGTTTTAATTTTCCACGCCCACCAGCCAACGCACAAAATACCAATCGGCCTGCGTTTCCTGAACCAACGTGGCAAAAATTATTGTTCAGTCAGGGCTGGGGATTTGCGACCATTGTGCCAACCAGTTACCAATCCGACAACGGCGCAGGGCTAACCAAAGGCGTCATCGGCTTGGTGAATAAAGGCCAACCGCGCAAACCTGACGAATGGGGCGCATTGCGTGCGTGGGCGTGGGGAGCGAGTCGTGCGCTGGATTATTTCGAGACGGACAAATCCGTCAACGCCAAACAGGTCGGCATCGAAGGGCTTTCGCGTTATGGCAAAGCGGCGTTGGTCACGATGGCGTATGACCAGCGTTTTGCTATCGGTTTTATTGGTTCATCCGGCGAAGGTGGAGCAAAATTGCATCGGCGCAACTTTGGCGAACTCGTCGAAAACCTCACTGGCTCAGGCGAATATCATTGGATGGCGGGCAATTTCATTAAATATGGCGGGCCACTGACGTGGAATGATTTGCCGGTGGATGCACACGAAATGATTGCGCTGTGTGCGCCGCGTCCGACGTTCATCAGCTATGGCGCAGCCGAAGGGCAAGGCGCAGAAGGCAAATGGCTAGATCAACGCGGCAGCTTTATGGCGGCGGTCGCAGCAGGGCCAGTGTTTCGACTGCTCGGCAAAAAAGATTTAGGTACGATGGAATTTCCCGCCGTCGAAACAGGATTGATGAATGGAGAGTTGACTTGGCGTCAACATAGCGGCGGTCACACCGTGGTTCCAAACTGGCCAACATTTTTACAATTCGCCAGCCGCTATATCAAAGCGCCTGCGCTTTCGTCAACGACACAAAATCCCAAATAAAGGAACAACTCACCAATGCCCAAAATCAAAGGACTCAGATGGTGGATGATCGGGCTGATTATGCTCGGTTCGATTATCAACTACCTTACGCGCAGTTCGTTGTCGGTCGCCGCGCCTACGCTAAAAACTGCGCTCGGAATGACCGAGCAACAATACTCGTGGATCATCAGCACGTTTCAGGCGCAATTATGTTGCAGCCGTTTTGTGGCTATGTGCTTGACGTGATTGGACTGAAATACGGTTATTCCCTGTTCGCCATTTTGTGGTCATTCATCAGCATGGCGCACGGACTGGCGGGAGGCGTTTATAACATCGGCACGTCGTTCGGTTCGATGCTCGCGCCGCCGCCGTAGCGTGGGCGATTTGGCTTACAACTGGCAAATGGCGTTTGTGATTACGGGAGGACTTGGTCTTGTATGGGTTGCCGCGTGGTTGTGGTTTTACGAATCGCCTGAAAAACATCAGTCGCTTTCTGCGGGAAGAAGCTAACTAGAATAGAGATTAAAGGAAATAAGGTGCTGCCGCAAAATCAGTCAGGTCAATCGTTTGCATAGGTTGACGAAAGGTCACGC
>JAYVRW010000052.1:0-7995 GCA_043775925.1 Blastocatellia bacterium | reverse complement strand
CTGACGATTACCGCCGCGCCAATGAAAAAGGGCAACTGGTACGCTTGCCCGCTGGAGATGGCATGGCGCTTGCTTTTTTGCAGGACGCCATCGCGCCTGTGCGGTGTGCAATTGAAATCACCAAAAAGCTGAAAGCTCATCCAGCCATTCAGCTACGCATGGGAGCGCACAGCGGTCATGTCTACCATTCATCCGACATCAACGCTAACCGGAATGTTGTCGGCAGTTGGATCAACATCGCGCAGCGCGTCATGGATTGCGGCGATGCCGGACACATTCTGGTTTCGCGCAATGTAGCCGAAGTGTTGGATCAAATTTCAGATTGGCATCCACTGCTGCACAATCTGGGAGAACACGAAGTCAAACACGGCGTCACGCTTCAACTATTTAATTTGTATAGCGATGACATTGGTAACGCTGCGGCTCCAGCGAAATTACAGCTTATCAGTCCACCTGAAATCAGCGCTCCATTGGAAGCAAAAAATACCGTTCCAACCCGAACCGCGACCCGTTTCTGGTTGATCGGAGCACTAATTATTTCAGCTTTGCTGGGTGTGAGCTTCTGGCAATGGCAACGGTTAAAACCTGCACCTGTACAATTTGCTACAACTGTGCCGGAGCGCAATTTGAGCTATTCCTTAACGGTTCAGAAATACCGTGACGGAAAACCTTTTCAATCAGAATTTCAGTCTTCAGGGCGTGAAATTTTTGAACCCGGCTGGCGGTTTAAGCTCAATCTGACCAGTCCACAGGAAGGGTATCTCTATTTGCTCAACGAAGAGCCGGGAAACGCTGGTAGCAATTTCGTCTTGCTCCTTCCCTTGCCTTCCTATCACAACGGCTCGGCACATCTCGCTGCCAATGAAAAATTTCAAACGAACTGGTACATGTTTGATGAGAAACCCGGCACTGAACAATTTCGTTTAGTTTGGGCAGCGGAGCCTGTGCCAGAACTTGAAGCTTTGCGCGAACTGGTCAATGCCAACGACAAAGGTCGTGTCAGTAGTCCTGTCCAAATTCAGGCAGTGCAAGCGTTCTTAGCACAACATGCAACCTCCAAGATTGAAAGCGTCAGAGACCAGCAAAACAACCAGACTAACGTCAATGGTCGCGCCGCAATATTAGTGACGCTCGTCGAGTTAGAACACCACTAGAGGGAATGATAAACGTTTCGGGGGAAGGTTTGCTCTATCTTGAACCTTATTTCAATCAAGAACTCTGCATATGATAAAGCAACCTCCAAATGATAAAACCCTCGCTTTATTAAAGAGCAGGCATCACGCCTGCATTGACTGGTTCCGCGTAAAGCGGGCTTGTGATGGTACATGACGATGATTGAACTAGCAACAACAAAAACATTATGATCTCCATTAATTCTTACCTCCTTTCTCCTAAAAATTAGTCTAAGACATTGATTTCTGATCAGAATGTTATAGCTACTTAGAGCATGCGTCAAATGAACATATTTACACCGAAAATCCCCCTTATCCTCATGAGAGAAAATTATGCGAACCCAAAAACCACTATGGATACCTTTAGCTCTGTGCCTGCTCTATACAGTGGCGGGAGCCCAAGACACAAAACTCGAATCTGGTGAGAGCGTCACACGCGAAATCGCAGGCGGTGAGTCGCACAGCTATCAAATCACCTTGCAAACTGGACAATTCGTACGCTTACGCTTAATGCAACAGGCGATTGATGCGGCATTGTCCCTCACCGCCCCTGATGGCAATCGTCTGGCGATGATGAATTTGACACGCGCTGGAGAACAAGAATCCCTTTCGCTCGAAGTAGCGACAACCGGCGATTATCAGGTTATCGTGCGCACCAACGCGATGGCGACCGTGCGCGGGTCATATCGGCTGGATGTACTGGTGCAAGCCATTACGACAACTGCCGACCGTCAGCGCTTGCGAGCCGAAGCGCTCCTATTGGAAGGCAATGAACTCCGTAAACAGGAAGGGAAAACGGCGCAACAGGTGATTGAGAAAATGCAACAGGCGTTGCCGCTCTGGCGCGAATTAGGCGAGCCGCAATGGATGGCGTATGCGGTTTCCATCATCGGAACTTCTTACGCCAGCCTGAGCCAGAACGAAAAGGCGATTGAATCCTTCGAGCAGGAATTAGCAATTCATCGGGAAGTAAAAAATCGCGCGGGGGAAGGCATCGCGCTCACCAGTTTGGGTTATGCGAATTACCTGCTCAGCCGATACGAAAAAGCGATTGAATTTAATCAGCAGGCGTTAGCGACTTATCGTGAGATCAAGGATCAAACCGGGGCAGGTATCGCTCTTAATAACCTCGGGCTGGCTTATCGCGCGATGAGCCAATACGACAAAGCAATTGAATATTACGAACAGGCACTAGCCGTGCGACGCGAGATAAATGATACAGTCAGCGAAGGCGTCACGCTTAACTATCTGGGGAATATCTACCGCTTGTTGAGTCGGTATGAGAAAGCGATTGAATATTACGAGCAGGCGTTGGTGCTTATTCGCAAAGCGAAGAACCGCGCGGGTGAAGCGTCGCTGCTTAACAGCCTGGCTAATGCTTACACGGGGCTAGAGGAGATTGAAAAAGCGATTGGCTATTATGAACAGGCGCTCGCGCTGCATCGAGACAGGAAGGATCGTGCTAATGAGGGCGGCACGCTCAGCAATCTAGCCGCAGCGTATCGTCGTCTGGGGCAGAACGAAAAAGCGATTACCAACCTTGAGCAGGCGTTGACGATCAACCGCGAGGTGAAAAATCAAGCACAGGAAGGAAGCACGCTTCATGGTTTGGGCGAAGTCTATTTCGATTTAAGTCGCCCCGATCAAGCAATTTTTTACCTAACGCAAGCCCTCGTCATCCGTCGCGAAATAAAAGATCGCGCGGGGGAAGCGACGACGCTGCATTCCCTGGCAAAGGCCGAAAGTGCAAGGGGAAATGTCATTGCAGCGTGCGCTTTCGTTGAGGAGAGTTTACAAATTTCCGAAGCGCTGCGGGCGGATGTTTCCAGCGCAGAATCCCGCACTTCGTTTTTAGCTACCGCGCAAGAGCATTATAAGCTTTACACGGAACTGCTGATGCGGCAGCACCGGGCTGAACCCACGAAAGGTTTTGCCACGCTCGCGCTGGAAAATAGCGAGCGACAGCGTGCTCGCAGCCTACTTGATTTATTGACCCAAAGTCATATTAACCTGCGACAGGGCGTAGACGCTTCCCTAATCGAAAGTGAGCAGATGTTAGCGCAACAGCTCAACAAGAAAGCGCAACAGCTCGCGCAAGCAAACAAAGTGGGGCAGATTACGGCACTCAGACAGGAAGTCAGTCAACTGGAAAACGAACTTGAACGCGCCCAAACTGCGCTGCGAAAAGCAAGCCCCAACTATGCCGCGCTGACGCAACCGCAACCACTAAAGCTCAAAGAGCTACAACTAGAACTTGATGCTGATACGTTATTATTGGAATACTCGCTCGGCGCAGAACGCAGCTATCTATGGGCAATTACCAAAGACTCCCTCACCAGTTATGAATTACCAAAAGGTGAGATCATTGAAAAAAGCACTCGGCAGGTTTATGAGGTCTTGACTGCGCCAAGTACCGCCAAGCGCGGCGAGACATTGGCACAAAGACGTTCACGCATTGCCAAAGCAAGCACCAAATTTCCACTGCTTGCCCAAGAGTTAAGTCAAATAATTCTTGCTCCCGTGGCGCAACAACTTGGCAACAAACGGCTCGTGATTGTTGCCGACGGAGCATTGCAATATGTGCCATTTGCCGCATTACCAGAGCCGTTGAAAATTAATGGATCACCTTCACAACCATTGATTGTTCGGCACGAAATTGTCAGCTTGCCATCAGCGTCAGCCTTATCTATTCAACGTAAAGATATTTCCGCGCGAACACCTGCGCCAAAAATGTTAGCAGTTATTGCCGATCCTGTGTTTGAGCGCAATGATGCGCGATTGACCAATAATCCAAACGCAAGCAACGATAAAGCTCTAACACAAACACGTTCACTTGATGACGAGCGCAGCATCGGACATCTGGCGGAAAAAGCGGATGACAAATCCGGTGGAACCATTCGCCAACTCGTGATTCCTCGCTTGCCTTACACACATCAGGAAGGGCAGAAATTGCTGGCGCTCACACCGAAATCATCCAGCTTTGGCGCGATGGATTTTAATGCCAACCGTGCGACAGTACTCAGTGGTGACTTGAGCCAATATCGCTATGTCCACTTCGCCACACATGGCGTGATGGACAGCGAACGACCGGGCTTGTCTTCCCTGCTCTTGTCCATGGTGGACGCACAGGGCCAACCGCAGGATGGTTTTTTGCGAGCGAATGATATTTACAACTTAAAACTTCCAGCGGAATTGGTTGTGCTCAGCGCTTGCCAAACCGGACTTGGCAAAGAGATCAAGGGCGAAGGATTAGTCGGGCTGACACGCGGATTTATGTACGCCGGAGCCGCTCGCGTCGTCGTCAGTTTATGGAACGTCAACGATCAGGCAACGGCAGAACTGATGACAAAGTTTTATCAGAAAATTCTCAAACAGGGCGAGCGTCCGGCGGCGGCGCTACGTGCGGCGCAGGTCGAAATGTGGAAGCAAAAACAATGGCAGTCACCTTATTTTTGGGCAGCATTCACGCTGCAAGGTGAATGGAAATAACCTGGGAGCACAAGCGGCTCGCCGGCGAGATTTATGAAACAATTTATTTTCTTATTATTACTGACAATTACCTTCACTGCTCAAGCGCAGGATACACGCGGCATCGTCCCGCTTGAATTTGTCAAAGCGCGTCCGACCAAAACTCAGACGCCAGTTACCGTCAATCGTCGGACAATTTATCGCCGTACCAGTACCAAATCCGTAGCCGAAACTAAATCCGAAGAGTTTGCGCAACTTGGCTTGACGATTTGGCGGTTGCGTCCGGCAAAACCTAACGATGCTGGTCTCCGCATCATCGCGCACAAAGAAAATGAGACGAATGAATTCATTCCCGAACGGTTGCCTGCTAATGCTCCAATGCATATCGGAGAAAATATTCGCCTCAGTTTTGAATCACCGCAGACAGGTTATCTGTACGTGATTGACCGCGAACAATACGCCGATGGCAGCTTCGGCGAACCAGTCCTGATCTTCCCGACAACCCGCACCCGCAACGGCGACAATCAGGTAGCGGCGGGGAAACTGATCGAAATCCCTGCGCAGGAAGACCGCCCCAACTATTTCACCTTGCTTCAATCACAACTAAAAAATTCAAAACAAATTGGTGAAGTCTTAACTGTCATCGTTGCGCCAAAACCATTGGAAGGCATCACCATCAGAGCCACCCCGTTGACGCTCACCAACGAACAAATTCAGCAGTGGGAAAAACAATGGGGCGCGCAAACCGAAACGTTTGATCTGGCTGGTGATGCGGGAAAAGGATGGACGAAAGCCGAACAGGAAGCCGGAGCCAGCGGCACGCGCCAACTGACGCAGCAAGACCCTGAACCACAGACCATTTACCGCGTCGCCATCAAATCCGGCGTACCGTTGTTGGTCAAAGTTGGATTACGATATGGGAATAATTCTGTGCGTAAAATGAAACGGTGAAGCGTTGGTCTTGGGGCTTTGATTTTTGGTCTTTGGTCTTTGTTTGAGGAAACCAAACTATCCGTTTTTTCTGTTAGGGTAACTCTCGCCGAGACAGACCGCGTCGCTACTTAACCAAAGGCCAAAAACCAAAGCCCCAAGACCAGGCAAATAAAATATTTTTTCTGACTTTTGAAGGAACTCAGCCGTCTGCTATGATTCCGGCAATCTCCCCCTTCAACCGGTCACATTTTCTACCAAGAGGAAAATATGGTTCATAGCGCACATGAAGCGCTGGCTAATCTATTGATGTTCAGGTCACTCCCTGCCGATTTGAAGCAACTGGCAGTGGACTGTTTTGTTCCGGCGTCGTTCACCTTCGGCAGTGATGTAGTAACAGAAGGCGATGAGGCCACCGCGTTTTACGTCATCGTAGCAGGACGTGCGCAAGTGCTGAAACAAGGGCAAAACGGTGACGAAATCGTCCTGAATGTTTTACATCCGGGCGATAGCTTCGGGAAAAAAGCATTAATCGAATCTGCCAGACGCAGCGCCACCGTGCGAGCCATCAGCGACCTCGAAGTCTTCAAACTTGACCGCCAGGTTTTTCAAAAACTGATTGGCAATCATCCCGAAATCAAAGCGCATTTTGACCTGCAAATCAAACATCGCAGCCTCAACGATTTCTTTCGCCTCTATACTCCGTTTGCTAAATTACCTGTTGAAGCACTAACCTTGTTGCTTCAGGAACTTGAGGCAGTCACGGTCAAAAGCGGTGAGATTGTCATTCGACAGGGCGCCGCGTCGGGAGCAATGTACATCGTCGAAGAAGGCGGATTACGCGCTTTTATCGAATCTGACGGGCAGCGAAACTATCGCCGGGATTTGCGCAAAGGTGATTTCTTTGGCGAAGTTTCGCTCTTCAAAAATACGCCGCGCACCGCCAGCGTCGAAGCGATTTCTGATTGTCAGTTGCTCAAGCTCACGCCTGCAACTTTCCGCAAACTCACCAATAGTTTCCCTGATTTCAAAGAACAAATTTCCGCCCGCATTGCGCAGTACGATTACAAAAATCACGCGCTTGTTCCGAATGATTTCGGTGAAGAAATGTTGCCAGCGAATGCAGCCGTTGAAGAAATTGTCGGACTGCGACAGGTTGATCAGAAATCGCAAACACGCGGCTCCGATCCGTTTGCCACTGCTGATGGACACTTCCTCAAAAGCGGAAAACGCCTCCGCGCTTTTCCTCACATTTATCAGATTGATGCGACTGACAGCGGCGCAGTTTGTCTGGCTATGATCTGTCGCCATTTTGATCTTTCCGTCAGCCTCGCACGCATTCGATAAATTGTTCACACAGGGCCGAAGGGCGCCAATCTGCGAAGCTTATGTCACGGCGCGACCGAAGCCGGGTTAGCGGCGCGTTCGGTGCAAACGACTTCAGAATTTCTTTCGGCAATGCCGCTCCCTGCGATTGTTCATACGCAGGAAAATCAATGGATCGTGCTTTACGATGTAGAAAAAAAATGGGTCAGCATCGCCGATCCAACCCAAGGCTTGCGGCGCATTAGCCGTACCGAATTTGAGCAACAATGGAGCGGCTACGCGGTACTTTTCGATTACATTAAAGAGGTCGAAAAAACTACGGCGCAGACAGAAGAATTGAATTCACACCGCCGCAAAATTGGCTTTCGCTGGATGTGGACTTTCTTTCGTCCGCTCGCTGGTTCAATGCTGAAATCTCTGGCGCTTGCCATCATCATCAGCGCCATGGAGATGCTTCGCCCGGTCTTTTCACAAGTCATCGTTGATCGCGTTCTGGTCGGAAAAGACCGTGACCTGCTGCGCGTCATTGTCATCGCCATGGCTGGTGTCCTTTGCTTCAATGTCATAGCGATGGTTGTTCAGCGATATTTGCTGGCGTTTATTGCAGTGCGTTTTGATGCCGCGACGTTGGATTTCATCACACGTAAATTGCTGGCGCTGCCGATGACATATTTCAATACGCGCCGCGCCGGAGACATTCAGCGACGTTTGCTTGGGATGAAACAGGTGCGCGAATTTCTGGTGAGTTCCAGTTCCACTGGTTTGACAAATATTACGCAGCTTGCGGCTTCGCTGACATTGATGTTCTTGTACAGTCCCAAGCTCGCCTTCGTTTTTATTTCGCTGGTGCCGTTTTATATCTTGATGATGCGCGTCTCGCAAAAACGGCTGAAACCTATTTTTAATGAGCTGGAGGAGGCGCAGGGAAAATATCAATCCCATCAAATCGAAGCCATCAAAGGGATCGAAACAATCAAAGCCCTCAGCGCAGAAAGCAAGCTACGCGAATTGATGCTGAATCAATTTCATGCGCTCTCGCGCCAGCAATTCAAAGCCTATCTGACCAGCATGTATTATGACGGCGCAGTCTCTTCGACGA
>JAYVRW010000051.1:0-8011 GCA_043775925.1 Blastocatellia bacterium | reverse complement strand
TGGTTTTCTTTTTCATCTCAGAAAAATCTTACCATGCTTGCTTCATCCGCGACGTTCCTCTTCATTCGTGCAACAACGCCATGAAAAAATACTATTTTTATTTAGCCATCCCGCTTTTGTTCTTAATTCCAATCCGTCAGCGAACAATAAATCTCGCAGCTTTGACGGCCCCGGCTGGCGAACGGTTGGCGAGCAATCATCCGAATGCAACAGTCTTGCCGAATGGTCGCGTACTGACGCCACGGGGAAATCATACGGTCGTCGCGGCGCATCCGTTTGGCTTAACTCTTAGCCCTGATCAAAAAACTCTCGTCGCTTCGTGCAACGGGACGGAACCATTTGCGATTTCAATTCTGACCAATTTGCAAAGCGATACACCGCAGCTTGACCAAATCAAAGCGGATCGTGAACGCTATCGCAATAATAAAATCAAAGACGATGACGATGACGAATTTCGTACAGTGTTTATGGGGCTGAGCATCGCGCCAGACAAGCGCACACTTTACGCCTCCGGCGGCAATCAAGGCTCAGTTTTTGTGTTTGATTTGCAAGAAAAAAAGCGAATTGCCACCATTAAACTCAACGACGAAAAATATCAAAACAGTTTTCTCGGCGAATTAAAATTGACGCGTGATGGTAAATTTTTGTTTGTGCTGGATCAGGCGAATTATCGTGTTGTTGTGATTGATACGGCACAGCAAAAAGTTCTGAGTAGTTTGCCAACCGGTCGTGCTCCATTTTCGCTGGCGCTTGCGCCCGATGAAAAGAAATTGTTTGTGACCAATGTTGGCGTCTTTAAATATTCATTGGTGGAAGGCTACGATCCAAAAAGTCCTAAAGACACAGGTCTTTCATTTCCGCCGTTCGCTTACAATTCCGAAGAATCTAAAAACGGAGTCACCATCGAAGGCAAGCGCGTTCCCGGCTTAGGTGATCCGAATGAGGAAGCAGCGGCTTCCGTTTGGAGTTATGAAATTGGTGGAAGTGGCGCTTTGAAATTGTTTGCTAAAACCAAGACTGGACGCTTAATTGGCGAAACTGCGAATGGGGTAAAAGTTATAGGAAGCAGCAGTCCCAGCGGAGTTGTCGCCGGAAAAAAGCACCTCTTCGTCAGCAATGCGAACAACGACAGTGTGACCGTCGTTGATGCCGCGACCGGCAAAGTCTCCGCGACAATTAATCTGAACATTTTTACTGAACTCATTACTCGTTGGCGCAAGCAGGGAATTGCGATTTCGACTGAACAGGAAATTACGCTGAAGCGATTGCGCGGACAGATTCCTTTTGGCATGACGCTCAGCCAGGACGAAAAGCGGCTCTATGTTGCCGAAGCCGGAATCAATGCCGTAGCCGTGATTGATGCTGAAAAATTAAAGGTTCTCGGTCATTTTCCGACGGCGTGGTTTCCCTCCGAACTTGCTATCAGCAATGATGGCAAAACTTTATTTGTAGCCAATGCGAAAGGCTTTGGCTCCGGCCCGAACGGTGGCGCAAATTTCAAGCGCGGCCCCGAAGGCTCCGCCGTAGCCGCATTACAAAAAGGTGTTGTCTCTGTAGTTAAAATTCCAACCGACAAAGAATTAATCGCCGACACAGAGCAGGTCATTAAAAATAACGGTTTTGATTTACCGACGACTGAGCCTGCAAAAAGCGTCGTGCCGAGCGAGTACGGCAAACCCAGCGAGCAAATTAAATACGTCGTTTTCATCACGAAAGAAAATCGCACTTACGATCAGGTTTTCGGCGACATCGCGCAGGATTCGACGGGGCGCAAATTGAGCGCTGATCCAATGCTGACGACGCTCGGCGAAAAATCAAATGTCTTTGATAAAGCCAACAAAATCGCCCTTCGTGAAGTGAATGTTTCGCCCAATCATCACGCGCTCGCACGACAATTTGCTTTCTCCGATAATTTTTATTTGGACGCGGATGTCTCGGCTGATGGGCATCGCTGGTTGGTGGGCGTATATCCGAACGCGTGGGTCGAAACAAGTATGGCGGCGAGCTATGGCGGTCATCATGATTTTCGACTGACTCCGAATTCGCCGGGAAGGTTGACCTACGCTGGTTCCGCTGCGGCGCTCGCTCCTGAAGATTATTTAGAGGCAGGTTCAATCTGGGAACATCTTTTTTGTTCCAATATTAAATTCCGCAATTACGGTGAAGGTTACGAACTTGGAGGCATTGAAGAAGAAAAAGATTATGAGCCAACGGGAGCGCGTTTGCCTGTGAACTTTCCGATGCCGAAGCCCTTATTTGACAATACTGCGCGGGATTATCCGACGTTCAATATGAATGTTTCGGATACGTTTCGCTGGCAGCAGTTTCAGAAAGAATTCAAGGCAAAATATTTGGAAGGCAAGGAGCCACTGCCGAGCTTCATCAATATCTATTTGCCGAATGATCACATGGCTGGTGAGCGTCCCGAAGATGGTTATCCATATCGCTCCGGCTTTGTTGCCGATAATGATCTGGCGCTCGGACGCATCATCGAAATGCTTTCGCACACGCCGTACTGGAAAAATATGGCGATCATTATCACCGAAGACGACGCGCAAGGCGGATTGGACAGCATTGATGCACATCGCAGTTTGTTGATGGTGATTAGCCCCTACGCCAAACGTGGATACGCAACGCGGGCGCATACGAGCATTGCCAGTATTTTCAAAACAATCAATTTGATTCTGGGGATGCCGCCGCTCAATCAATACGATTTTGGAGCAACTGATTTGCGCGAAGCGTTCACCGACAAGCCTGATTTTACGGCTTACAATTGCCTGCCGATTGATCCACGAATTTTTGATGAGAAGAAATCGCTCCGTTCAAAATCTGCGAGTAATAAAACGCGCCTGGATGATCCCGATGATTTTCTGGATGAGCATCGGCGGATGGCGGAAGAGTTAGGAAGGTAAGATGGCGTTTATGATTGAGGAAACTGAAAATATTCTGGCATTCATGGCGCATCCAGATGATGCTGAATTCTTGTGCGCAGGCACTTTGGCGCGCTTGCAGGCGAGAGGTTATAAGATTCACATCGCTACGATGACGGCAGGCGACGGGGGTAGCGCGATTTTACCAAACGAAGAGATTGCAAAAAAACGATTGGAAGAAGCGCGACAGTCGGCGGCGATTTTAGACGCTCATTATGATTGCGCCTACGCCTCAGATTTTTTTGTGACGTTCAATGAGTGGGCAGTCAAGCGGGCAATTGAAATTGTTCGCAAGGCACGACCGACAATAGTCATTACGCATTCGTCGCAGGATTATATGACCGATCACGAACAGACTTCGATGATCGTGAGGGCAGCGTGTTTTGCAGCTTCGGCTATCAATGCCAGGACGCAAGTGGAAAATCCTGCGCCGCCGCTGGCAGCAATTCCGCATCTTTATTACGCTGATCCAATCGAAGGCAAAGATATTTTCGGAACGCCCATCAAGCCGACTTTTTACGTGGATATTACTGAAGTAATCGAAACGAAATCTGAGATGCTGGCTTGTCACAGCAGTCAACGCGAATGGTTGCTGCAACAGCACGGAATGGATCATTACATCGAATCCATGAAGCATTGGTCAGCACATCGCGGAGCTGAAATCGGAGTTAATTTTGCTGAAGGATTTCGTCAGCATGTAGGTCACGCTTATCCGCAGAATAATTTATTAAGGGAGATATTTAGACAGGATTAACGAGATTTATTTCAGGATTAACAGGGAAAACGCTTTTACAAGTTCTTGTAAATCTTGACACAAATCTTGTTAATCCTGTCTAAAAAAAATATATGAAAAATATCGTCGTCACCGGAGTCTCAACAGGCATTGGCTACGCCATTGCAAAAACACTGGCAGCCAATAATTTCCACGTCTTCGGCAGTGTTCGCAAAGCGGAAGATGGTCAGCGACTGGCGTCAGAATTTGGCGCAGCATTCATACCATTGGTCTTTGACGTGACTGATGAAAAAGGAGTTCATGACGCGGCAACCTTTGTCCGCGAAAAATTGAATGGACACACGCTTGACGGTCTCGTCAACAATGCGGGCATCGCTTTGCCTGGCCCGCTGATTCATCAGCCGATTCAGGATTTTCGTCAGCAATTAGAAGTGAACGTGACCGGGCAATTAATAGCGATTCAGGCGTTCACTCCACTGCTTGGCTCTGACAGAAGTTTGAAAGGGAAGCCGGGAAGAATTCTCAATATGAGTTCGGTTGGCGGGAAAAACGGCGCACCGTTTGTAGGCGCGTATGCCGCATCAAAACACGCGCTGGAAGGGCTTTCGGAAAGCCTGCGCCGCGAATTAATGCTGTATGGAATTGATGTCATTATCATCGGCCCTGGAGCGATTTCGACTCCGATTTGGGATAAAGCGAATGAAATGGATATTACCGATTTTGAGAAAACAGATTATGGGAAAGTATTGGAGGGGTTCCGAAAATATATGACCAATGCTGGGAAGCATGGATTACCCGCCGAAAAATTGGGTGAATTGGTTTTGCATATCATGACGACGGCGAAGCCGAAAGTGCGTTACGCCATTGTTCCACAGCGATTGAAAAATTGGACGATCCCGCAACTGCTGCCCAAGCGGATGGTTGATAAAATCATTGCCAAACAGCTTGGGTTCAAGTGAATATTTCTTACCGCTGCATCGAAAAATCCGATCAACCATTTTTGTGGGAAATGCTGTATCAGGCATTGTATGTGCCGGAAGGTGCGCTGCCTTTTCCGCGTGAAATTATTGAGGTTCTAGCCATAAAAATCTACGCCGAAAATTGGGGTAAAAATTCTGATGAAGGGTTAGTTGCGATCAATGTTGACAGGCCTGTTGGTGCAGTCTGGATCAGACAAATGCGTGGCTACGGATTCGTTGATGCCGATACCCCTGAATTGACCATTGCAGTTTTGCCAGAGTTTCGCGGCAAGGGAATTGGAACAGATTTGATGAGTGAATTTTTCACTACATTGTCCTCGCGCTACAAGGCAATTTCATTGAGCGTGACGACTGAAAATCCTGCGATGAAGTTGTATGAACGGCTGGGGTTTGAGGTTGTGAAAATTGATGGAAATACTGCGATCATGATTAAGAAATTAATAGCCCACAGATGACGCGGATGAAGCGGATCAGCGAAAATCTGCCTAATCTGCGTCATCCGTGGTCTATTCTTATTTTAGATCAGGTGCGATGAAGCGCACGAAGTCGAACTCAGCCAGCTTCGATAATTTCTCAATTGAAATTTTTCCAATTAATAATTTCGAGTCTTTCGGATCAGAAATAATTTCCAATCCAAGCTGTTTGAGTTGCGCCAGAATATTCGCGTTCTTCACCTTCAGCCAGATTTGGACGTGAGCAATATTTCCATTGACGAACTTTGATTCATCAGTTGAAGCTGCTGAATTTCGATTTGATCTTTGGATTATTGCCGCAATCGAAGGATGTAATTTTGTGGAGGCAACGGATTTTCCATCGTCTTTTGAGGGCTTTACTTTTTCTCTGCTGACTTCAGGTGCGGATTTAGCGGCTGTCGCTGCACCTGATACTGATTCAGCCTTGTCCGCTGAAATTCCACCGCCCATATTTCCGCTACCTCCAGAAGCCATTCTTTCGTAGCTTCTGCCTGTAACAGTTGGCATTGGTTTAGCCGATGAAAGTTTATAGAGAGTTTCAGCCTCCGCTCCGTCTACCACAAAATCACTTGAGGTACTTCTTACACCCTCCGGCAATTCTATCGGAACCTCAACTCTTCGCGGCGTCGAACCATCCGTCAAAATTCGCTCTTCTACTGCCACGAAAGAAGTGTAATTTGTCAGCAAACGATACTTCAATCCCAGCTCAGTGATCGCGCCTTTCAGGTCTAATCGCTCGCCATTATTTGGGTCTTGCATTGACAATGCGTCAATTTTAGTCCGTGCCCATAACGTAGCTAAAACATTATTTTTGGGTTCGTAGTCAGGTAAGTCTACATTAATTTCTCGTGTCAGAATTTGCCCTGTCTGTCTGCCGCGAATGCGGATGGTACCTTTGCCGCTTCCGCTATATTTTCCAGTCAAAACCAATGGCTTCGCGCTGAACAAATCGTTGATGCGGAGGGGATACACATCGCTGACATTCAATCCTCCCCAGTCAACTTCGATGTTGGTTAAGAGTGGATTTTGCACTCGTTCGTGAAAACGTTTGGCAGCGGCTGAGCCATCATCTTTGAGGCCAACGTATTCAACTTCGCCGCGTCCGGCTTCCGCCATTTTATCGAGCAGAAAACGATTCACGGATGAGCCAATGCCAAAACTGAAGACCCGCGCATTGGGATGATGCTTGATCTCACTGATGATTTCATTTTCGTTGCCGACGTAGCCATCTGTCATAAAACACACGATGCGTAAGTGTGCTTGTGAATCAGTTGGGTCAAGTGCGGCGCGAATGGCTTTCATCATTTCGGTGCCACCTCCGCCACTGCGTCCATCCAGAAAATTCTTCGCAATGCGTAAATTTTCTGGAGTGGCGCGAACCGGCGCAGGGAAGAGAATGCTGGTTTCGCCCGCGAAAGTTATCAGGTTGAAAGTGTCACGAGGATTCAATCCAGCGATGGCTTGACGCATTGATTCCTTCGCTTTTTCAATCGGGAAGCCTGACATCGAACCCGACGTATCCAATACGAAAACCAGTTCTTTTGGCGTAATGTCTTCAACTGCCGGACGATCCGGCGGCTGCAAAATTAGCTGGAAAAATCCGCCGTTTTCACCTTTGTGGAGCAGGACAGCATCGGCAATTTTCTTACCTGCAACATCGTATCTGATGATGAAATCTTTGTTCGGAATCGTATTTTGATCGCGCAATCGGATGACTGCCTGATGATCGCCGTTGCGCTCTAATTCAACTTCGTGCGTTTTGGAAACCACACTGTCAATCGGGACTCCGGCATTGATGGAAACTTCGATGGAGATGTCGTGTCCGGCGCGTGTGCCGGATTTGGCAATGTTTGGCGTGATGCGCGAAGCATCGGGAACCTGCGTCGTATCCGGCGACCATCCGCCCGCTTGTTTTCCCACCGGCGCACCGGGAATGTAGCGCGGGCCAACAACCATTGGAAAGACAAATTCGTAATTGCCATCTTCGTATTTCAAGGTCTCAACGTAACTGATGACAATTTTTACTTTTTCTCCGGGCATAATGTTGGTAACGGATTGTGTGAAGATGTTCGGACGTTCCTGATCCAGCAACGAGGCTACCTGACCGTTGCGGCGAGCGTTGTCAAAAAGTTGCTGCGCCTCTTCGCGGCGTTTGATTTTACCTTTGACGGTGCGTTCTCCGACCAGCATCGTCATATCGTCTACGGCAGAATTCTGTGGCAGTGGAAATGTATAAATCGCTTCGATTTTGTGATCGGCAGAATTTTCAAATTCCTGTGTGACGGTCGCACGGACGAGAAACCCGCTGATTTCAGCTTTTACGTCCGTATGTTTAAGCGGGCACAATCCGCTGGGTTTTCCTTCTTGATCGTAGATAGTGAGTTCACCCTGCGTAGATTTTGAAGACAGTTCTTTGATATTCATCAGAGCTGAACTGGGATAAAGAATCGTCGTCCGAGGCTTGTTTTTATTAGCCCAAACGAGCATTCCGGTAAGTGAAGCGGCGATTAATACGGCGCAAAAGATGATGAGCTTTCTTGGCATAAAATTTTCTCCCTGACTGAAATTGAATTCGGTTTGCCGCAACAGGAAATTCGTTGCCGACATGACATGAACGTCTGTCAAAAGATTTCTTGCACAAGAAATAAGAAAATATTTACAGACCGTTCAGAGTTCACGCTTCAGCGTGTGGGCAACACGCTGAAGCGTGAACTCTGAACGGTGAATTTGCGAAGCGCGTCTAAATCCTCTATCCTTTGCCTTACTTAGAAATAATTTCAGCTTCAAAAAAGAAACGTAAGTCAGCATGTCAGAACTCAACGACTCAAATATTTTGCCAACCGTTGCGATCATCGGTCGCCCTAACGTTGGTAAATCAACTCTCTTCAATCGCCT
>JAYVRW010000050.1:0-8049 GCA_043775925.1 Blastocatellia bacterium | reverse complement strand
CGGGTTTTGAGTTTCGGGGAAACCAGATAATTGGTTCTTCCTCGAAACTCAAAACCCGAAACTCGAAACGATTAATCAAGGCTCGTGGCGGCAATTTTCTCTTCGATGTAGGCCTCAACCACGTCATCAACTTTGAAATCGTTGAAGCGATCTACGGTGATACCGCACTCGTAACCCGTTTGCACTTCAGCGACATCGTCTTTGAAGCGACGGAGACTGCCAATCGTGGTCGTAAAGATCACAACGTTATTACGGATGATGCGTGCTTTGGCGGTACGTTTAATCATGCCGTCAATGACATACGAACCCGCCACTGAGCCAATTTTGGGAACCCGAATAATATCGCGCACCTGCGCTTTACCAATGATGGTTTCCTTGATGGTCGCATCCAGCATCCCGATCATCGCATTGCGAATTTCTTCTTCAACCTTATATATGATCGAATGGAGGCGAATATCCACATTTTCCTGCTTGGCAGCATCATCAGCTCGCGCTTCAGGTCGGACATTAAATCCGATAATGACCGTTGCCGTCCCCGCAGTTGTGGCATTTGAAGCACTGGCCAGCAACACATCGTCATAAGTAATGGCTCCGACAGCGGCACGAATAATTCTGACTTTGATTTTGTCAGTCGCCAGTTTCGTCAGCGTATCGCGCAGAACTTCGACCGAACCTTGCACGTCGGTCTTCAGAATCACGAGCAATTCTTTGACTTCGCCGGATTCCATCTGGATCGCCAACTGGTCAAGCCCTCGCGCCGAACTGCGCGTCAGGGCAGTGATACGCGCTTTGGATTGGCGGAATTCTGAAATCTGCCGGGCTTTAATTTCGTCAGCGACGACCTGGAATTGATCACCGGCGGCAGGCACGCCCTGCAATCCAAGAACTTCAACGGGAGTTGCCGGTCCGGTCTCATCCAATTGTTGGCGGCGATCATTAAATAAGGCGCGAACACGACCAAAAAAGTTTCCGACGATAAACGGCTCACCAACTTTGAGCGTACCATTTTGAATTAAGACAGTTGCCACTGAACCACGACCACGATCCAGTTTCGCCTCAAGCACAGTTCCGGTAGCCAGACGTTTGGAGTTGGATTTCAGCTCCATGATGTCTGACTGCAAAATAATCATTTCCAATAAACCATCAATATTTTGTTTCTTCTTCGCAGAAACTTCGACCATGGTGGTTGAGCCGCCCCAGCCATCCCAGAGCAAGCCACGATCTGCGAGTTCTTTTTTCACGCGATCTACGTTGGCGTCCGGCTTGTCTACTTTATTGATAGCGACAATCAACGGAACATTGGCAGCACGGGCGTGTTCAATCGCTTCAACTGTTTGGGGCATCACGCCATCGTCGGCTGCGACCACTAAAATTACGATGTCGGTGACTTTAGCTCCGCGAGCACGCATCATCGTAAACGCTTCGTGACCGGGAGTATCAAGGAAAACGATCCGACGCAATTCAGCCGGATTATCAGGATCAGTGACGTGAACCGAATAGGCTCCGATATGTTGCGTGATGCCGCCAGCTTCACCTTCAGCGACACGCGCCTGACGAATAGCATCCAGCAAACTGGTTTTTCCGTGATCTACGTGACCCATGACAGTCACGACCGGAGCGCGGTCCTCGGTGTCATCCATCGCTTCGGGAGTGATCTCGAATTCAGTCTCGACAATCATTTCCTCAAACGCGCCAAATGAAATTTCAAAGCCGAATAATTTTCCTACTTCTCTGGCAGTTTCGGGATTCATCGGCTGGTTGATGGTAGCCATCACCCCGCGCGTGAACAATTCTGTCACTACATCTTTCGGCTTAATATCTAATTTTTCCGCGAACTCACGAACAGTGGAGCCTTCCATGACACGAATCGGCTTGAGATCAGCCGGAGCCACTCTGGCAGTTGGAGCCGCCACAGTCTGCCTTCGCGTACCTGGCGGTGAAAATCTTAAATTCCCTTCCTGCTTGTCTCCAGGTGTAGCGACTTTGCCACGCACACCACTATTGCGTCCTTTGTGACGATTATCTTTGGGTGGAATGTAAGTCGTGCGTTGCGGCGCACCGGAAGGTAATAAATGAACGTCTTCTTTTTTCTTAACTTCTGTAGGCGGCGGAAGCGGGCGCGGCTTCGGAGTTGCTAAGCGAATAACATTCGTGCCTGTTGGCTTAGTGGCAACCAGTGGAGCCTTTTTAGCTGGCGGCGGTGCAGGTGGTTCGGGCGGCGGCGCAACGACAGGCTTTTCAAGCTGACGTAAATTGAAAGCAGCAGGCCTGGCCGGTGTCGCGGCTGGAACTACTTCCGCAACCACCGGCGGCGCTTCTACGATTTCTTCAATTTCTACCGGAGCTTCAATGACAGGTTCAGCTTCCGGCTCTTCAATCACAGGCGCAGGAATTTCAACGGGAGCAGGTTTCGCCAATCTCACAATGCGTGGTTTTGAAGCATCCACCACTGGCGCTTCCGCCATAACCATTGGCGCAACAACAGGTACGGTTGATTCAACTGACGGCTCTGGTGTCGAAGAAGCCAGGTTCGCTTCCTCAGTCGCAACTGGCTTGCTGGCTTTGACTAAACGCGCTGTCCGTGTTGTGGGCGCAGCCGTTTCCTTCTTCGCCGGAAAATACATCTCACGAATTTTGTTCGCAATCGGATCATCCAACGTGTTGGAGGGGACACTGACATCTACCCCCATTCGACGTGCGTCATCAATGATCTTTTTGCTTTCTAATTTTAGCTCACGAGCTAACTCGTAAATTCTGACTTTGCCCATTTAGATTTCCAATTAGTTCCGGCGACGAATAACGAACAACACACTCCAACCTTTAGTCTTCACCATCTTCCGCCTTAGCTTCGTCATTATTTTCTTTCACTTCGGTTTCTTCCGCTTTGGCGGGATGAGCTGCAACAGGTGTTTCAGCTTCGACATCAGCAGGTTCGGCGCTGATCGCTTCCCCCATATTTGCGATGTGACTTTCGGCTGCTTTAGCAGCTTCTTCCTCAGCTAAGGCCGCTGCCCGAACAGCCACGATTTCACCAACCATGCCGATCATTTCTTCAGCATCGTCATAACTGAGATCAAGCCAATCGCAGAGATCGTCCACATTGGCAGCCGCCAGTTGCTCAATCGTCTCAATGCCATGTTCAGACAAAATCGCGGAATCATTTGGCGTAATACCTTCAATGAACGTGACTGGCACAACTTCGGCAGTCAGCATTTGCTCCATCTGATGAGCGATTTCGCGCTTCATATCTTCTTCGCTGCGAATATCAATATCCCATCCAACTAACCGTGCAGCCAGACGAACATTCTGTCCACGCTTACCAATAGCGAGGCTCTGCTGCTCGGTATCCACAGTGACTTGTAATTTTTTATCTTCAAAATCCAGCACCGCAACTTTGCTGACTTTCGCAGGAGATAAAGCATTCGCCGCAAAAATTGCCGGGTCTTCAGACCATTCAATGATGTCAATTTTTTCACCGCGTAGTTCGCGGATAATAGATTGAACACGTGAACCTTTCATTCCGACGCAGGCTCCGACCGGATCAACATCGCGTTCGTTGGAAACAACCGCAATTTTTGCGCGGTCGCCCGGTTCGCGTACCGCCGCTTTAATCACTACGGTTCCGTCGTAAATTTCAGGGACTTCCATTTCAAAAAGGCGCTTGACCAATTCCGGGTCAGTTCTTGAAACTTCGACTTGAGGACCTTTAGCTTCGCGGTGAACATCGTGAATCACGACCCGAACGCGTTCGCCCTGCGTAAAAGTTTCAGTGCGTGATTGTTGATTTTTTGGCATAACGGCTTCCAGACCGTTGCCCATATCAATAATCATGCGTCCACCTTCAAAGCGCTTCACAAAGCCATTAATCAATTCACCGACTTTGCCAATATATTCTTCGTAGACGTTGTTACGCTCGGCTTCGCGGACTTTTTGGAGGATGATTTGCTTGGCGGTTTGCGCGGCAATTCGCCCCAAGTCTTCCATCGGGCGGGGCATTTCCAGCATATCGCCGGCTTCGACACCTTCTCCGACCTCGTTGACGGCTTCTTCGAGAGACATCTCCACCGCTTCATTCTCAATGACTTCAACCACAGTCTTGATCGCGTAAAGCTCAATCGTACCTGTGTCAGCATTGTAACGAGCGCGTAAATCTTCGCCGGTCTTGAATTGTTTGCGCGCAGCCGAGACTACGGCGTCTTCAATCGCGGAGAAAATCACCTGTGAATCAATGTTTTTCTCTTTGCTGAGTGCTTCGATGTTTTGTGCAATGGAACTGGTAGCGTTCATGGTCATCAAAAATAAAAATTAATAGTAAAGAGTCGAATGATTCCTGCTCAATCGCTCTGCTCATTTTTACGGTTCAATTTCAACATTAGCTTTAGCAATCTGATCTAATGGCAAGCGATGTCGCTGCCCTTTTTCATCATCCAGTAAAGCTGCCATTGTGCCTTCCTTGTCCAAACCAATCAAAATTCCGTGAAAATTTCGTTGCCCATCCAACGGAGTTAGTAATTTAATATGTGCTGGAAGACCTGCAAAGCGTTCATAATCGTTGGGCTTATACAAGCCACGAGCCAATCCCGGGGAAGAAACTTCCAAAGTATAGTGGTAAGGGATCAAATCCTCAACATCAAGGATTAACCCAACCTGCTCACTCACTGCCGCGCAATCTTCGTGAGTGACACCACCCGGCTTATCAATAAAAATTCGCAGAATCCCATTCCCGCTCCCGCCGACCAATTCGGCGTGGACGTATTCAAGCTCTTCGCGTAAAGCGACACGTTCGATAATTTCACTGATGCGCGGATCCAGACTCATGCAAAAACTAACTTTAAATGGCAACAATAGCCCATAAGTAAAAAAGTGGGCATTGTGCCCACTCCATTAAACCGAGGATGGTAGCTGAGAGCCGGGCATAAAGCAAGCTCTGCGTGATATTTAGAAAAGTAGCTCTTTCCCGTAGCGGTCAAGTCTGATTTCGTCTATACTTCATTTACCTCTTTTTATACCCCTTAATTGTCAACGACAATCAGGAGATGATGCATGAAACGCTGCACCCGATGCTCAAGCGAAGTGTTACGCCTTGGCGTATTTTGTCAAAATTGTCAGCATCCGAATTCACCCGATTTCGAGAGCCTGATTCATAAAACACTCAATGACCGTTTTTTAATTTATCGTTACCTCAGCGAAGGCGGACTCTCAACCGTTTTTGCCGCAGTTGATTTACTTCACGATTCGCCGGTAGTCGTCAAAATCAGCGACCCGCGTCATCTCATCCAAACTGAATTCAATTCGCCGTCTGAGCTGGCAGATGCCCGGCAATACTGGGCAGAAATGAATGATCGAATGAAACGCGAAGTCGCCGCGTTGCTGAATATCAATCATCCGAACATCGTCAAAGTTTATTCATCGGATGCGATTTCGGATGATTTGCGCTATGTCGTCATGGAGTTGCTGCACGGGAGAACGCTTCGTGATGAACTAAATGATAAAGGACGCCTGCCGTACCTTGAGGCCGGGGAAATCGCCGCCGAAGTCGCGCACGGACTCAAGCTGATCCACGCACGCGGCATCGTTCATCGTGACCTGACGCCAAGAAATATTTTTCTTTGTGACGGACATTCGGCTAACGCTCCAGCGGTGAAATTAATTGATTTCGGAATCGCCAAATTCCCGAAATCTGCCGGAGTCAGAACCTATACGCAACATGCAATCATGGTCGGGACTCCCGGATACGCTTCGCCGGAGCAATCCCAAAACTTAATTGTAGATCATCGCGCCGATATTTATTCGCTGGGAGTCACGCTCTACGAAATGGTCACGGGGCAAAAACCTTTTGCCGGACGCAGTGCAACTGAAATCGCCTTGAAACAACTACGCGGAGAGCCAATTCGCCCACGCGATCTGGTTCCTGATTTACCTTTACAATTTGAAGCGTTAATTCTTCGGGCGATGGCGCGTGAACCAAACACACGTCATTCCAGTATTGAAGAACTCTCCGGCGAATTACGCGCCATCACTGCTCGTCTGGAAATTCCTGTCATTCAATCAATTGAAACACAGGAACCTTCCGGCACTGAAGTCTTTCAATTGCTTACCGCGAATGCAGCACCACAACCGCTGCCAGAAATTGCTCCGTCAATAAATCTGATAGAAATTGAGCCACCTGCCGCGCCGCAACCAAAATCCTTTCGCCGCGCCGCCGTGATCGCTACCTTTTTACTCGCCAGTGTTGCCGCGCTTGGCTGGTTCTTTCAACCAGTAACTTCACCATCCGTTTTACTAGAAAGCAATTCGTCGCCAACGGTAACGCCGACGCTGAGGCCTGATGTCATCGCGCCGCGCAGGTCAGCTCCGATAAAACAAATTGCAGTCGAAGAAACTGTCGAAAAGCCGTCCTCAATTCTGGCGACATTATCTGAAGTGATTCGACCCAAAACTGCCAAGCCTGTCCTTGAAAAATCTGTCCCGGCAAGCATCTCAAAACAAGTAACACCACCAGTGCGAACAGAAATCCCCAGACAGTTACCGCCAATACCGGAACCAACGCCGCGCCCGACGCCTACGCCAGCAATCATTCAGGCCAAAACTCCCGCGCCGCCTGATAACGCTGGCTGGAAACGTCAGGATCAACCGCAACGTCCGACTGAAATAATGCCTCTCCCCGAACCAAAAGTTTTTGCCTGGCAAGGAAGGGTTAATGGAGTTCGTGAAATTACCTTAGACATGCCGGGCACTCCCGGCAGCGTGGAAATTCCACCAACCTTCCGTAAACGCATTGGCATCATTGAACCTCCCAGCCCCGGCAACAAATGGCGTAAATTAGTCCTGCGTGTATTTGGAGACGGCGACGTTTCATTGGTAGTCCGCTGGATGCCTCGTCTTGATCTAACTTCAAGACGGCAGGAAGTAGTGCGCTGGAACGAAAGGTAGGACAAGCGTCTCGCCTGTCCCCGAATTTCACATCAACTATTCCGTGGCGAAACTCAGTCAATCGCCTCGGCAGGTTCTACTGCACTACCTATCTCATTGTAAAAGCTACCCTTACTCCTCACGTCAAATAATTCTCCATAAAAAACTGGAAGGCTTTCGCTATTACCGCTTTACATAGCACGTCCGAAAGAAGTCGGACTCAGAGGTTAGTTTGAAAAGATTCGATTGTTGTTCGGAGATGAATCTGATAGCTGTACGCATGACCCCCGATTTCGGCCCGTGTTCGCAGCTATCAGGTTCCGTCTCTTTCATTCACTCTTCTCGCTAACATTTCACGATTAACACTTTTTACTTTCTTAAGGAGTAACTCACATGACCTCACAATTCTCACGTTTATTCTTTGCGTTAGCCGCCCTCATCGTGTTGGCCGCTTCAGCTTTAGCCGGTAATCCTCCCGCCAACGTTGGCGTCAGCGATCAGAAAGCTGGTTCAGTTCTGGCTTTCCCATACTACAACTCAAAGAGCGGTTCTGACACACGCTTAACCATTAGCAACACTGGCAACGATTACGCCATTGTTCACATGTTCTTCATTGATGCAAGCTGCAACCAGGCTGATCAATACATCTGCTTAACAGCAAATGCCAGCCAGTCTTTCCTCGCTTCTGAGTATGATCCGGAAAACACAGGCTACTTACTGGCCGTCGCGGTTGATAGCAATGGCGTCCCAACCAAGAACAATGGCCTGATCGGCAACGCTTTCGTCAACGATGGCA
Source organism: Blastocatellia bacterium (assembly GCA_043775925.1). GTDB lineage: Bacteria > Acidobacteriota > Blastocatellia > RBC074 > RBC074 > JAFDVL01. The sequence continues at coordinate 341 of JAYVRW010000050.1, read as the reverse complement.
ACTATGTTGGCAACTACGGCGCAGAAGCTTTCTGGGCTTTCGGCGCTCCTGCCACCCTCGCAGCTGATGGTATGTCAGCGATCTTGAACTTTGACGGTGCTGGACTTGATAAACTGCCAACGCAACACGTGGCTGAAATCCAAAGCCCGAATGATTCAGTCGGACAGCGCATCATTGTTGCTTCTCTCCGTGGTAGCGTGATCAGCGGAATGGCTGGTTCAACTCAAGATGGAATCGGTGTGGCGTACAACGATGGCGAAAAGCCAGGCAGCTACAGCTCACCTTTCAGCGGTTCTTGCATCAAGAGCTTCATCGTTGACACCAAGACGCCTCGCGTTCCT
>JAYVRW010000049.1:0-8056 GCA_043775925.1 Blastocatellia bacterium | reverse complement strand
CCAGACCAATGCCTTTGCTGAAGGTGTAATTGAGCTGTAATTGAAGCCCGTTGGTGAAGCGCCGTTTGAGACTCGCTTGCAAGGAATCGTAATGCGAATTAGCGATCCCGTTTTGCAAGTTGGTTGATGCGGTACGACCATAAAGGATGTTAAGGGGCTGGCTAGCGGCTCCACCACCCACACGACCAGCATTGACATTGATTTGTCCTGACTGTCCGATAGTGCGGGTTGCGATGTATCCGGCAGAAGCCGAGAAGCCTTTACCGAGATTTTTCTCTAACACCAAATTCCACGATTGAATGTAGGGACGCTTAAAGCTATCTCCCAGCGTCAGGACGTTGACACCATTGGGGACAGGTACGACGCCGCTGCTGATGTCTGGTGCGGGCGACGGCGGAATACCGTCCTTCAGCAATCCGGCAGGGGCCAGCGAGTTCGGTGCGGTCAGGTTATAAGCCAGAAGCATCGGATAGTTGGTGCGGAAGGTACGTGCCAGACTGATCGGATCGTAAGTGATTCCGTAGCCTGTGCGTAACACGAGCGAATCCTTGATGCGCCAGGCAATGCCAAGACGAGGCGAGAAAAGCCTCTTGCTCAGCTTGATCCCGCAATCTTTCGGAGTGCTACCGACACCGCAAACCTGCATAGTGTTATTGGCGAAGTTGTATCGTTCAATGCCGCGACCTTCACGTTCAGGCAGCGGGTAATATTCCCAGCGCGTGCCAACAGTGACGGTCAGATTTGGTCGAACCTGCCAGCCATCTCGGACATAAAAGCTATATGCTTTGCCCTTGAAGATAATCGGAGGTTGCACCAATAATGTGCGACCGGCAAGGGTGTGATAGCCCAACAGGAAAGTACCAAATGAATTCCAGTTATTACCTCCCTGAACCGTTCCGCATCCTGTTCCGGCAGTATTCGCCGCCGTACAGAGCTGAGTCGGACCTTGCCCAAATTGGAAGCCGCCAGAACCGGGTTCCGCATTACCGCCACCGTTCCATTCGGCTTGTGTTTGATTCAGCGTTTGCCGTGCAAAATCAAAGCCGAAGCGAATGTTGTGATTGCGCTTCGTCCAGTTGAAATTCGAGACATATTGCCATTGTGGATCGTTGCGATAATACGGCATGAAGCTGTCTTGCACGCCGAGGTTGGCGAAACCACCAATGGCAAAACGAGGCCATCCATTTTCGAAGGCGCGCGTTCCGTTCGTGCCGGGAATACCCAGCACATCCAGCCCAATCTTTTTATCAAGGAAGCCCTGCTCGGAATTTGTTCCCTGTTTGGTATACCCGATATTGGCATCAATGATGAAGTTGGTATTGACAGTGTAAACCCCTGCGACAGTCACGCCGTAGGTTTTGCCGGAGCCAGTTCCTGTATTTCCACCCTGCGCTGCGGTTCCAACTCCATCCAATGGTCCCAGTGCGCCGGGATTCAGTTGTTTATACGTCAGGAAGCTAAAACGACCATAAGTCGTGAATTTCTCACTGACGTTATAGTTGATCTTGGTATCGAGAGTTTTTTTGTCGTAAGCGTAAGGAGCTGTTGCGTAATAGTTGTTCGTAAAGCCGGTACGATTGGGTAACGGCAAATCTTTCAAAATCAATTTGGCAATCGGACTAATGCGAGCGGCGGGAATAATCCCACCTGCGAAGGCTGTACGGTTCAGCCCAAAAGCATTACCTGTGGCCGGATCGTAAATGCCTAACCCACCACCAGAGAGGTCGCCATTACGCATCTCTGCGGTCGGCAGCGTGAGCAATCTTGCGCCCAATTGGCGATCATTTGTCCCTTCATAACTGGCGAAGTAAAACAGCTTGTCTTTCTTGATCGGGCCGCCAAAGGTTCCGCCGTACTGGTTATAAACCCGCTTGGGTTTAGCTTGAGCGATGCCATTGATCGGCGTTAAGTTCCAGGGTCTGGCTTTGGTATTGTTATCATCGTGATACTCAAATGCCGAGCCGTGCATTTTATTGGTTCCACTCTTGATTTGCACGTTGACCGCCGCGCCGCCAGCGAGACCTTGTTCCGCATCGAAGTTGTTCGTTACAACGTTGACGCTTTCAATGGATTCGAGAGCGGGAACGTAAGCCGTCACGTGCGGGAGGAAAATATTGTACTGGCTGGCTCCGTCAATGCGCGTGTTGTTGGAACTGGAAGTCGTACCATTGACGTTATACTGAAGAGCGCGCGAAGGATTGGTCGGAATTGAATGTGCATTGCTCGGCGGCGTAATGCCGGGAATTGTGCGAAGTAATTGCTGATAGTTACGACCTGGGGGAATCGGCAGATTCTGCAAGGTTTGGCTATTGAGTTCCGCCCGAACTTCGGCGCGATCTGTTTGGAGTAAGCCGGCATCAGACGTGACATTGACGGTGTCAACCACTGCGCCGACTTCCATCGCCAACTCAGTTCGCGTGATGTTATTGGCAGAGACAATCACATTGCCCTGACTGGTAGTTTTGAAGCCTTGCTTCGTGACTGATACTTCCCAGATTCCAGTCTGGACTGTCGGGAAGTTGAAACCGCCGGCTTCATTGGTGACCGCTTCACGAACCTGATTGGTTCCTTTATTGGTAATTTTAACAGTGGCTCCGGGAACGACCGCATTGGATTTATCGGCCACGTTACCGACGATTGATCCATAAAGTGTTTGCCCAAAAACTGACGGTGAAGCCATCAGTAGCAGGCATAAAGCGATAGGAATGGCGCGTAACCGCCAAGCCAGGCTTGAGATTAAATTCGATTGCATGAGAACCTCCATTAGGGTGTTGAGAGTTACAAGAAAAACTCAGTGAAGAGAATCATTTCGTGCCGATCATTAATCTGAAAGTTATTGATTGTGGTTTCATTGCTGAAAACCTGAAATACTTATTGATCGGTTTGATTGTCGAAGAGTTAGCAGTTTAGATACTGTCTGCTATACAAATTTATCCAAGCAAAGCTGCCAATCATTGTGATGTCGTGAAAATGAACTTTTCTTTGTAGGTGACATCTACACGGTTGATTAGTCGGTGAGATTATAAGGTCAGACCAGAAATCGAACAAGTCAGAAAATAGTACGACCACAGTTTTTTTGACCGACTCCTGACAAAAAAGAAAAGGGCTTGCGATTAAGCCAGCCCTTTGTAAGTATCTAAACGTGAGTTAAAAATCCTAGAAAATCATTTTCAATCCAATCTGAACATTGCGTGCCAGATTATTTTGCCCGGTTGTCTTGCCAAAATTTGAACTGGTTGGATCAACGTTTGGATTCGCAAAGATAGGCGTATTGAACGCGTTCAGGAATTCACCGCGTAGTTGAAATTTAAGTTTCTCCATCGCGACAAAATATTTACTGACTGATAAATCCCAGAGATTCAAAGGCTGTCCGCGCAGGTTATTCCAACGCGAAGGTAGCGTCCGAACGTTATTCGCCAGACGAATCCGAGTGTCAGCGCGTTGTTTCGCCGGATCGTCTACGCCATTGGTTTGTACGGCTGCGTCGTGGAAATAAAAGTTGGTCAGATCGAACGTCGTGCCATCAACACGGCTGCTGTTAATCGTGGATTTTAATTGCGTCGGATCGCCGTTGTAATAGACATTTCCGATGGTGAAGGGAAGTCCGTTTTGCAAATTCCAGATGCCTGAAAATTGCCAGCCACCAACTGCCGCATCTACAAAGCGATTTATATCTTTGCCAAATTTTCTGCCGCGTCCAAAAGGCAATTCCCAAATTCCGCTCATCACTAAACGGTTCGGAGTATCCGCATCTGAATAGCGTCGTTCGAACTGCGTATCCACCTCGTTACGGAACGAATCTCGGACGAGAAATTTCGACCGCGTGTAGCTGGTCAGCAACGTATAGCCGCCACTGAAACGTTTTTCCAGCTTCACCTGTAAGGATTGATAGTTGCTGTTCCCGTCATTGCGAATCGTCGTGATGTTACCGAATTCAGGGAACGGACGCAGCAGTTGGCTCTTGGCGACTGTCGTGCCATTGATGCCGGAACCCGCCGTCAATCCTTTGAATGGATTGGTGACGTTGGCGGACAGATTGTTGATGACAGTCGTGTCACGAACAGTAAGCGTTGAAAGATATTGGCGTGGGATCGTATTGAGAATGTTGGTTCCTACTACGCCCTGGTAGCTGCAGTTGCCAACATACGAGGCTTCCAGTAACCATTTACCCGGTAATTCATATTGCATTCCAAATTCCCAGCGTTGCGCTTGCGTGTTGTTCACGTTGGCAGGAAGGAAGGTCGGAATTGCTTGTCCAAGCAGAGTTGATAATCCTAAACTCCCACCTGGTGGGGTAAGGACGCCAGTCGGAAATGGATTGGCGAGATTGGCCGAAAAAGTGAGTCCGGCATCGCCCGAAGGCACAATGTTGGTCGGCAATGAAAAGCCCAGTTGCTGGGAACCTGCGATCACAAACGGCACGGTAAAGATACCCCAGCCGCCACGCAACACTGCTTTATCATTGAGCTTGAAGGCTGCACCAACCCGGGGCTGGAAATTATTTTTATCTGCGCCCCAGAACGCACGGTTGCTGCTGTCAAGGAAAGTTAATCCGCCTTTCACGTTCAGCGTAGAGAGTTCAGGAATTGGCGCGAGAGCGTAGGCAGCTTTGGCGGCGGCTTCAATTGGATTGGAGGACGTTAGGTCGAAACCCTTAATATTGCGGTTGTAACGCTCATTGGTCGCGCCTTCGTATTCATAACGTAAGCCCAGATTCAAGGTCAGTCGTTTTGATATTTTCCAATCATCGTGGACAAACATGCCGTGAAATAAACTCTGATTAGAACGCGAAGTGTTGCGGTCAATGATTCCGCCCGTTGGCTGTCCGATGATGAATGACGCTAACTGTTGTCCAATCGAAGCGCCGGTGGAATTATCCAACGGCCCTTTCGTGAAATCATTAGCGAAATCATAGCGTCCGGCAGCCTGCGCAGAGGGAATCCCATTTTCACGATAAGCACGGAAGTCATAACCAGTTCTGAAAGTATGAGCGCCTGCAATTTTAGTCAGTGTTGGTTGAAAAATGTAAATATTAAAAGTTGTCGTATCACCAACGCTGTCACCGAGGACAGAAATACCGCCGATTTCAAAACGTGGTAAGTAAGAAGCATCGCCGAAAAAAGCCGCCGTTTGCGGTGAGAATCCTAATGAAGTGGGGCTGATGGCTCCCTGATGTTGTCTGACGCTTTGCTCAACGAAGCGGGTAAATCCGACGCGTGTATTCAAAACGGTAGTCGGCGAAATCGAAGCTACGTGATCCACTGAACCGCCATCATTAATGCGAAACAGGAAATTTCCAGTTGGTTTGATACCGTTGACTTCGCCTGTCCAGTTGCCGCGTGATTCACGGCGATTGTTGTGTGTGTAGCGGACAAAGAATTTTTGTTGCTCGTTAATCGTTTGATCAAAGCGCGTGCTGAACGATTTGAAATTGTCAGTGCGCGGATTGCCGCTGATGTAATTATTCAATCCTTGTGAATCACCAGCCTGATTTGCGAGAGGATAAAATTTTAAATAATTCAATGCGATGGCGCTCAGGCGATTCGTAGGAATCACATTGTTTGGAAATGCTGTTCGCTGAATTCTTCCGTTGGCTAATTTTATTGCGCTCAGTGGATCGTAAATGACAATGCTTGGTAAAAGCGCAGAAAAATCGCCGTTACGTTGTGCAGTGGTTGGCACGGTAAATAATCCCGGTTCAGGAAAAACGTCTTTCAATCCTTCATACGAAAAGAAAAAGAAACTGCGATTTTTGCCGCTCCAATATGGTTTTCCGCCAGTGCCAAAACGTGGCAAAAAGACTGGGCCGCCAATGGTTCCGCCATATCTGTTATAGCGTAGCGAATCACGATCCGCCTTGCCGTCTTTGTTTTTGTCGCGGGTCGGCGTCGTTGTTAAATTTGTGCGGTTCAGAAAAAAGTCATTCGCCGAAAGCACGTCGTTGCGGACAAATTCGTAACCCGTTCCGTGAAAAGCATTCGTCCCACTTTTTAATGTCACGTTCACGGTCGCGCCGGCGGTATGCGAGGATTGTCCGTCAAAGCTCGCAGTTTCAACTTTGAATTCCTGCACAGCATCGGCAGGAGGTACAAACGCGACGCGTCCAACGCCTCCACCGTTCGCCATATTCGGTACGCCGTCGAGGGTGAATTCATTACGACCAGGCGCGCCGTTCGCTACGATGGCCGATGTTCCGCCGTTGTCGAACGGACGTGAAAATTTCAAATCACCATTGAAGGTCGCGCCCGGAACTACGCGCGCGAGCGTGAACGGATTACCGTCCGAAAGGGGTAATTCAGAAATTCGCCGCTGGTCAATGACCTGACCCGCAGAGCCATTCGTCGTTTCGAGCAGAGCTGCATCAGAGGTAATATTCACCACCTCGCGCACCTCACCAACTTCTAACGCGACATCAAATGTCAACTTGTCCCCGATGCGAACTTCGAGACCGGAGCGCTGGGATTTTTTGAATCCTTTCGCTTCGATTGATACTGCATATTGTCCTGGAGTTAGATAAAGAGCAGTGTATTCGCCACTCTCATTGGTGGTGACAGTCGTCGCGGTATTTGTGGCTGCGCTGGTAATGGTCACCGTCGCATTTGGAACTGCCGCGCCTGAACCTTCTGTGACGCGCCCGGAAATGGCGCCACGAAACTCCTGCGCAAAACCTGGGGCAGCGATCATAAATACGATACTGAGGAGGAAAATAAATTTCCGTGTCTGGTGCTTAGCCTGATACATGTTTGTTCCTTTTCTAATGAGCCAGAATCTGATAGACATTGAAGTCGTCAGTTTTTGGCAGGGATCACCCACAAAATTTTTGAAGGGATGATTGATGTCCGAATTTACTGCTACGATTGTGATTTTTTATCGGAATTATCCAAACAAAGCTGCCAATCAGTTGTGATGTCGTAAGAATGAACTCTTCTTGATGTGGATGACATCTACAGGATTGATTAGTCGAGAAGGATTATAAGGTCAGACGAATTATCGAACAAGTAATTATCGAACAAGTGACGAAAGAAGTTTTTAAAAATCTATTATGCTGCACCCGTTAGTTCCCCGCTTTACTCCGCAGCCGTTTGTCGTGCCTCAGCTTTTACGAACCGCTCATGCCATGACAATTTTTGCGGCTTTATACCAGCGCGATTTCGATTTGCCGGATGGTAAACGGCGCGAATTTCAAACGGAACTCGACACAACCATTGTTGCCTATTGTCATTGGCAAACTGATCGGTTGAGCCATCCTACTATTATTCAAGTTCACGGTTTGGAAGGTGATGCTGATCGGCATTACATGCTTGGCACAGCTACAAAAGCGTGGCGGGCAGGATTCAATGTTGTCCGCATGAACGTCCGTAATTGCGGCGGTACGGAACACTTGACTCCGACCCTTTATCATTCGGGATTAACGGCGGATGTGCGTGGTGTTTTATTTGAACTCATCGAAAAAGATCAGCTCCAGCATATTTTTCTGATTGGCTTTTCGATGGGGGCGAATCAATCGTTGAAGCTCGCCGGAGAACTTGGCGAAGCCGCTCCGCCGCAATTAAAAGGCATCGCCGCCATCAGCCCTCCGATTGATTTAGAGCTGTGTTCAATTGCGATTCGAGAAAAACAAAACATTATTTATGAACGCAGATTCTTGAATAGCCTGCGTGCGAAGCTCCACCTCAAGGCTCAAACATTTCCTGATTTGTGTGATCTGGAACGATTAGATCGGATCAAGGATTTGTGGGAATTTGATGATGTGATTACGGGGCCAAAATTTGGCTTCGGCGATGCGCGCGGATATTATGCGGCGGCGAGTTCGCAGACATTCATTCCAAAAATTAAAATTCCAACCTTGATTATTCAGGCGCAGGATGATCCGTTTATCCCGTTCACCCCATTTGCGGCATTGCCTGAAAATAAGTACGTTGCAATTTTAGCCAATAAATATGGTGGTCATGTTGGATTCTGGCAACACGCGAAAACACGCGATGGACATTATTGGGCAGAACAGACAGCCGTAGATTTCTGTACGGCGACTGGAGCGCAAGCGTCCCGCTTGCCG